>JAICGQ010000020.1 GCA_025923035.1 Pyrinomonadaceae bacterium
AAATATAGATCGCGATTGACAATCAGTTATCAGATCCCGGGCTCCGCACAACGCTAGCCTTGTGAACCCCGCCAGGCCGGGAACGGAGCAACGGTAGCAACGGCAGCGTGTGTTGCGGGAAAGTCCGGGGTCTGGCCAGTTCGCTCGTAGCAATCTCACACTAATCTCTTCCCATTGGCTAACCAAATAGAGGAGGATTTCCCGATGAAAAAGATCACCATCGCCACTGGGGTTTTAATCACGCTACTTCTCGCCGCAATTTCCAGCTTCGCACAAACGCAATCGCGCGAAGACCTTCTTAAACAGATTGAAACCAAACGCGCAGAACTGGACGTACTGGAAAAGCGCTTCCTATCACCTTCTGAAGAGGATAAAGCCAAGTATGCTGACTTCCTTCGCCAGCCCAATACTGGCCTGATTCGCTTGTTGCCTCGCGAAAAGTACGACAGAGACGCGCAAAAGAAGGGAGTGATGACTATTCGCGGCGGCGGCGCTTATTATTCGTTCGTGCGTCTAACACACGAATATGGTTATGGCAGCGACATTGAACTGTCCAACGGCGTGCTATCGACAGGCTTTGCGGGCGCCAATTACGGAATAATAACCAGCCTTGGCGACACTCCGCTCGAAAATGTCTCTTTGGAGACCGTCACCACGCAAGTCTTAGCTTCACATGTTCCGCCTAGCGAGGAACCAAAGGCTAGAATTGAACAACGCAAGTGGTCGAATGGTGAAACAGTTGAAGGTACAAATTATCGAAACCGCGTTGGGTTAGCGGCAAACTCGACTTACTTGCTCCGAGCGATTGACTACGAAACATCAGATGTGCTGGTCGCTTTCAGAGTGGTGCGCCTGGATAGTGACGACAGTGCAGTAATTCTCTGGAAACTCGTGAAGAAGTATCCAACACCGGTTCTGTCTCGAAACTAAAACGAAAAAACGATTCCTATGGCCTATCAAGTTATCGCTCGCAAGTGGCGTCCGCAGACATTCGACGAAGTAACAGGCCAGGAACCCATCACTCGGACTCTACGGAACGCCATCGAGCACCAGCGGCTTCACCACGCTTACCTGTTCTCGGGCGCGCGCGGCGTTGGCAAAACAACCAGCGCTCGCCTGCTCGCGAAGGCGCTGAACTGTCATAAAGCAAAACAACCAACACCGACGCCCTGTCGTTCCGACGACCCGGATCAGTGTTCGTCGTGTCGCGAGATCGCCGAGAGTCGATCGATCGACGTGCAGGAGATCGACGCCGCGTCAAACACGGGTGTCGATAACGTGCGCGAAGCGATCATCGCCAGTGTCGGCATCGCGCCCGCACGTGACCGCTATAAAGTTTTCATCATTGACGAAGTGCACATGCTTTCAGGCGCGGCCTTCAACGCGTTGCTGAAAACTTTGGAAGAGCCGCCGCCGCGCGTGGTCTTCATCATGGCCACGACTGAGCGACACAAAGTTCCCGAAACAATTCTGTCGCGCTGCCAGCAGTTTGAGTTTCGCACGATCGCGACGGCGAAGATCCTTGAGCGTCTCAAACTGATCGCGAAGGCTGAGCAGATTTCGATTCCCGACGACGCCTTGCGCGAGATCGCGCGCACTGGCGAAGGATCGATGCGCGATGCGCAATCTGCTTTGGACCAGGTGATCAGTTTTGCTGGTGAGAAGATCACGAAAGAGGATGTTGAGATGGCGCTCGGCGTCGCGGGCGCAGACATTCTCAAACGCATCATCGACAGCATTGCTGACAACAAACCCGCGGAAGCAATTGCGGCAGTCGATGACATCGTGATGCGTGGACACGATCTGCGAAACTTCTGTCGCGATTTGCTCGCGCACTTTCGCGACCTGCTGGTGACTAAAGTGTCCGGGAACGAAGAGTTGCTGGAGTCGGCTGTCTGCGAACCGCAGGAACTCAAACGCCAGGCAGCGTTGTTTTCCGAGTCAGACCTCGTGCGTTTCTTTCATTCGCTGGCGGAGACTGAAACAAAACTTCGCGCGGCGGCTCAGCCGCGATATCAGTTGGAGATCGGCATCGTAAAGCTGATGGAGTTGCGCGGCGTCGAGAGTATTAGCGAGATCATTCAGCGACTCTCCGCGCTCGAAACAAACCTCGGCGGTGAAGTATCAACGTCATCGAGCAGCACACCTTCGAGTTCCGGCGGTAGTTCGAAAACTCCTGGCCGGGCTAATCCGCCGGTGAGTTCTCGATCCGCGGGATCTTCATTCGCCGCAACGGCCGTCGCGCCGGCGCTCGAAAGTGATCAGGATGAAAGGCTCGAGTCTTCTTCACCTGCGATCGAGGCTTCAACAATCGACCGGGTAAAAGGCGTTCTGGAAAGTCAACGAAAGATGTTGTTGGTAACTGCGCTTGATTCTGCGCAAGCAACAGTTCTCGAAGACGGCGAACTGCGCGTTGAATTTACGCCGGATACGCGTCACTTTCGCGATACGCTTTCGAAACTCGAAAACGTGAAGTGCGTGCAGGAGGCATGTCGCGAGGTTACCGGCCAGGAGATTGCCATTCGCATCCTCGTGAAGGATCCCAACGCCAAAGACGAACCGCCGAGCCGCGAGGACGAAGCGCGCCTCGAGAAGCAGCGGCTACGAGAGTCGGCTGAGAACAGCCCGATTGTTCAGCAGATGCTGAAGACGTTTCGTGGCGAGATAGTGGACGTGAGGCGAGACCGAGAAGGATGACGAACAAAAGTCGCCAACCCTTCGTATGAGCTTCCATTGTGGAGGTAGCTTAAGACGATGCGCGATCCAGTTCTTGCAGGGATTTTGAGTTTGATTATTCCGGGCGTTGGTCAGCTTTACAACGGCCGCATTCTCGCGGGTATTCTGTGGTTGATCCTCACGCCGGGATTCTGGCTTGGGACTGGCGGAACGCTCGGCTGGATTTGCCATATCATCTCCGCGTACACCGCTTACTCTTACGCGAAAGAACACCCAGTCCGCATTTAACCACGGATAACACGGATCTTAAGCCGGGATAAACACGGATGAAATAATGTCTGTATCATGATCCGTGTTTATCCGTGGCTAGGATCCGTGTTATCCGTGTTACGGTTTATCTGGTTTCTTTGGCGGCGTAGCTTTTGGAATATCGTTCGGATCAATCTCACCTTCGAGCTTCGCCGACCCACCCTTCAAAAGCGGCGGCAACTTCGTTACCGGAATGCTCACTGTCGCGATCGGATCGACACGCCGCAGAATCGCCCCACCACGGCCCGCGACCCAAACGTTAGTCCCGCCACGATAAGCAATCGAGAACAACGACGCGCTCGTAATCGACGGCTGGATTTCCCACGTTTGACCGCCGTCTTCGCTGTGAATGATGCTCCCCTGCTCGCCTGCAACCAGCACGTCATTCCGGCTTGCTAACGCCACTGCAAACAAGTTCCCGCTAACGCCGCTCTCGAGATCTTTCCACGTCTCACCGCCGTCGTCAGTTCGCAAAACGATTCCACGCGCGCCCACGATGTAACCGCGCACCGCGTCGGCAAACGCGACCGCGTACAACCACTCCTTGAGATTGCGATCTACGCGTTTCCAATTTTTCCCGCCATCTTCCGTGCGCAGGATCGTGCCGCCGGAACCAACCGCGACTCCGTGCAACTGATCGACAAACTTAACGTCCTCGAGCCAGTTGAGCACGTTGGTCTTCTGGAATTCCCAGGTTTCGCCCTCGTCTTTCGTATGCCAGACAGCGCCGCGTGCGCCCACTATCCATCCTTCTTCCGGGGAGATAAACGAGACACCAAACAGGTCTTCTGTCGCCGGATTCGGAACTGTGCTCCACGTCACTCCTCCATTCTTCGAATGAAGGATCGTGCCTTTATTGCCAACTACCCAACCCGACTTCTCCCCTGCGAAGGTGACCGCGTTCAGTGAAACTGTCGCTCCGGAAGGTCGAATCGTCCAACTCTTACCGCCGGAGTTCGTGAAGAGAATTCTGCCACGCTCGCCTACTGCCCATCCGTGAGAGTTGTCGATAAAGAAGATGTTGGCGAGATCATCGCGTCCGCCGTCAGTGAGCCTGTGCCAGGACAAGCCTCCGTCGTCTGTGCGAACGACCAGACCATCGGCGCCCGCAGCCCAGCCAAGAGTCTCGTCGGAAAAGAAAAGCGTTGCCAGTTTCGGACCTGTTCGCACGTTGACCGGTAACCAGATGTTTCCTCCATCGCCGGTCGTCAGTACGACGCCGTTGTCGCCGGAAGCCCAGCCGTGCAGTTCGTCAGTAAAGAAAACTGAATAGAGATCGGTGGTGACGAGCGCGTTTCTCCTGGTCCATGATTCACCGCCATCTTCGGTTTGGAGAATGGAGCCGCGGTAGCCGACCACTGTGGCCTTCTTTTCAGAGGTGAAAGTGATACCTGTGAGAGCGAAGTCAGTCAGCTTCTTGACCGGCTTCCACTCCGACCCACCCGAGGCAGTGACGAGCATCGTTCCGTGTGCGCCGACTGCGATGCCATTCTTCGCATCAGTGAAAGCGATTGAAAACAGGTGAGATGAAGTTGGACTGGTCTGGGACTTCCACGTCTTGCCGCCATCGACTGTCGCGATGATCGAACCAAACGTGCCGACAGCCCAACCAAGCAGTGGATTCTTTGGCGCGAAAGTTACGGCGAAGAGATGATCGCGGACTCCACTCTGTCGCAACACCCACTTGTCGCCGCCGTTGGTCGTTGTCAGCACTACGCCGCGCGCCCCGGTGATCACCACGCGTGCACGATCCTTGACGTACATTCCGTAGAGAGTGGTGTTCGCGGGCGAGGTCTGTTCTTCCCATTCGAACCCGCCGTTGTCGGTCGTCAGCACGACTCCATTCGCCCCGGCAGCCCAACCGCGTTTTTTGTCTGGAGCAAACCGGATCGCGTTAATTGAATTGCCCTGGGGCAGCGGATTTTGCCACTGCCAGCCGCGAAAAGGATCCTGAGCATGGGCAATCAGCGGAGCAATGAAGAGATAGACGACGAGCCAGACGCCGGCCCGGGGCAGAACACAGTGGGAGAGCAGGGCTTTAGTTCTAACCAACGTGAGAGGCACTGTCACCGATCCCGACGAAGTTTCAGGGGAGAGAGGATTATAGTGATCCATGCGCTCGAATGCTAACGAAGCGGTCCCGCGCAGGCGCAAAGAGCAAAGAGGGCGCAAAGGAGGTCCTTATCTGCCTTTGCCTTCTTTGCGCCTTTGCGCGAAAAAACTCTTTCTCATTCCAGATCTTCGGGTTCAACTGTTCCGACCTTTTCTTCCGCGTCGCGCAGGATCGACTCTTCAACGCGTCCGGATGCGGCAATTTTTCTCGCCGCGGCGTCCGCTGCTTCCTGGAGCAGGTGTCCCGCGTGTCCTCGCGTCCATTCCCAATGAACTTTGTGCACCGCCGCCGCGCGATCCAGTCGCTGCCACCACGGAAGGTTTGTCTTGCGCCGAAAGCGCCCGTTCATCGTTTCCACCACGTATCGCGAATCAGTGAACAGGCTAACCTGGCACGGCTGTTTCAACGATTCGAGTCCAACCGCAGCCGCTGCTATTTCCGCCTGCTGATTTGTCGCGGTGCCAAGATATTCTCCGACCGCACGCCAGTAACCTTTGTAACCCAGCAACGCCACTGCCGCCGCGCGACTCGCCACCTGCCCGTTGCCCAGACTCGAGCCGTCGCAGTAAATGGCCACCTGCTTGAGTTGTTGTTTCTTTTCGTTTGCCACAGTTGAGATTTGAACAGGTGAGACGTAGCCTATCACGCTATCGAAGGAAAATGTAGAATCTGGACTACGGGAGGAACAAACCGATGACGCCTCAGGAACAAAGATCCACTACCGAGGTCGAGCGGATTCGCGATCAATTTCGCCGCGCGTTTGACGGTGAAGCGTGGCATGGACCATCAGTGCTGGCAATCCTCGACGGAGTGACCGCGCCACAAGCCGCGGCACACCCGATTCCCGGCGCTCATTCGATCTGGGAGCTGACGCTGCACATTGCCGCGTGGGAACGTGCCTGCCTGCGACGCCTTCAGGGCGATCCGGCCCGGCTCACCGATGAGGAGGATTGGCCGCCTGTCAACGATACTAGCGAAGCAGCCTGGAAGAACACGAAACAACTCCTGGTCGAGAATCATAGTCAACTGTTGACCGCCATTGCGAATGTCGATGAGTCGCGATTGAATGAACCTATAATCAAAGATCCGAACACACCATATTCGAGCGTCTACGTGACTCTGCATGGTGGCGTGCAGCACGATCTGTATCACGCGGGACAGATAGCGATGTTGAAAAAGGCGTTGGTGAATTTATGAGCGGACTATCACTTAAGGAATGTGTGCCATGTCGCGGGGGCGTGCCGCCGCTGCAAGGAGAAGAGATCGCGAAGCTTCTGCCGGAGCTGGACGGCTGGGAAGTTGTTAACGAGCATCACCTCAAAAAGAGTTATCGCTTCTCAAACTTTCGTGAAGCGCAGGTGTTTGTAAATCGCGTCGGGGACTTGGCGGAAGAGCAAGGTCACCATCCGGATATTTGCTTCGGGTGGGGACAGGCGGAGATCTCGATCTGGACACACAAGATCGATGGACTGACGGAGAGCGACTTCATCCTCGCGGCGAAGATCGACAAGTTGTCGTAAGAATTTTTTCCCGCAAAGGCGCAAAGGAAGCAAAACAGTTACTTTGCGACTTTTCTTTGCGCCTTTGCGGGAAACTTCTCTCACGCGTACGAAAGCCAAACATCCACGGCGAGCCGGTGTTTGTTTATTAGCTTCCTCCCGTGCGCACTTCATTCAAATTTACCCATTAAATCCCACACACCGAGTCGGCACACGTGTTGCCACTGTACGCAATAGAACAGTTGGTTGGGGGAGGATTGTATGGCCAAGTCAAAGTCAACATTAGTGACCGGTCTTTTTAACAGCAAGGTAGCCGCTGAATCCGCAGTCGATGCGATCATGAAGCGCGGCTTTACACGCGATGACATCAGCGTGCTCATGTCAGACGCTACCCGATCCAAGGAATTTGCTCTTCAAACCCGCACGCACGCAGCTGACGGGCTGGGAATCGGCGCCTCGGTTGGTGGAGCGGTAGGAGCCGTTCTCGCGGCCATAGCCGCAGTAGGAACAACACTCTTTCTGCCGGGCATCAACCTGGTAATCGCCGGTCCGATCGCGGCCGCACTTGCCGGCGCGGGTGCTGGTGGCGCGACAGGTGGTTTGATCGGTGCTTTGATCGGCGCCGGTATTCCCGAGTATCGCGCGAAAGTTTACGAAGCAGGAATCAAGGGTGGTGGAATTCTGATCGGCGTGGAAGCACGTTCAGAAGAAGAAGTAGATCACCTTGAAGAGTTGTTGGCCGATTTGGGTGGCGAACACGTTCGGACGGAGTAACGCTTTACTAAATTAAGGAGGTTAGAACATGGGTTTACCGAACAGGGATGAAGTTGAAGGCAAATGGGATCAGGTTAAAGGCAGAACTAAAGAAGGACTCGGCAGAGCTCTCGACGACGAGGAACTCGAGGCTGAGGGTCGAGCTGATGACGCAGGCGGTGAGGTAAAAGAAGGCTTCGGCAAAGCCCGAAGGAAAGTTGGTGAAGCAATTGAAGACGTTGGCGACGCGATAAGTCGCTAACGAGTATTTCGCGCAAAGGCGCAAAGACAAAGCGAAGGCGCAAAGACATTACTTTCTTTGCGCCTTTCTTTGTCTTTGCGCCTTTGCGCGAAACTTTATGCTGTTTGTCGCGCCGA
The DNA here is from genome assembly GCA_025923035.1 of Pyrinomonadaceae bacterium. GTDB lineage: Bacteria > Acidobacteriota > Blastocatellia > Pyrinomonadales > Pyrinomonadaceae > PSRF01. The sequence goes on from JAICGQ010000020.1 coordinate 7,729, forward strand.
CAGACGATCTCGCGCCAGCTTGTCCCACTTTCTCTGTTCTCGATAATGGTAAGACGGCAGCGTCTTCACCGCCTCGACACAACGAGCAAACACTTCACGCGCTTCATCTCGCTGCTCGAGATGTTCGAGTGTCTTGCCGTAGTGATAAAGCCCTTCAGGATCGTAAGCGCGGCGTTCGATGAATTTCTCTAACGGTTCTTTCGCATCGCTGAACATCGAAGCCGCAAGATAAGTGGCGCCGACTTCACGCCAGATCTCGCTGTGCGCGTGCTTGTCGTCCTGCTCGAGCACGACGCCGAAGTGATTAATCGCATCCTGCAGTCGACCTTGTTCACGCGCGATGCGGCCGAGTTGGAAGTGCGCATCTGTTTCCTCGTGATCGATCTGCACGGCCTTCTCGAAACGCGAAATCGCTTCAGCGTATTGGCGGCGGTACTGGTAGATCAAGCCGAGTTGGTAGTGGGCATTAGCGTCGCGCGGGTTGATAGTCGCCGCTTCCATCGAACGACGAAAGCCCTGGCGCTGGCGAAGAGAGGATCCGATGTTGCCAATACCACCACGAACCGTGCCGTAAGCATAGATAAGCAGGCACGGAGAAAACAGGAGGGGCGACACTGTGGCAAACAACTTCGCCTGGATTGAAAACGAAATCGCGGCCACTGAAACAAGCAAAATAGCTTTGGTGTAGTTGATGCCGAGCAGCATGCGCAGTCCAAGCGCCATCAACAGTCCGAAACAGATCGCGCTCACTGCCCAAAGTCCGAGTGCGGTCTTCTCACTGAGACCTAACGGCGCTAATCCGAGTCCGGCTAACGCGAAAGGTAAATGGGCTGCGGCCCACGCCATCAAACCGCAAGTCAACAGTGGTCCATAGTCACGCCGCAACAACACGCCAAAGCTCAGATTAGCGCCGGCCATCGCTACGAGCAGTATCAAAAACGGAATGTACAGGATAGCCATTCCGAGCACCGCGCTAAAGAAACCCGGCGCTGAGAACGATACAAACCACCATGCGCGTTGTCCGACCAGAGGGAGTGGATACTGATCGTAGGTGTGAGTGGGCAGCTGGAGGTCTTCTTCATAGCCTGCCTCCTCAGCCACGGCTCTGGCCCGTGCTTGCTCGGCGGGTGTGAATTCTCTGTAAACGGCCTCGTAGTTGTTATAAATGAGCGAGGTGACGGTGGTATGAAAAACCATCGAAAGCGCAGCCACCACGACCGCTGCGTACAGCCAGTGCCCTTCATCAACAATCCTGCCCATTGAAGACACAGGACGATAAAGCAGGCCAAGGAGGAGTTTTGTATTTTCCCAGATCATAAAACCCTTGAAACTTGCGAGTGATAACCGAGGTGAGCTTCAGGGCTGAGGACCGCTACACGGCGCTTCCAGAGTAGCACAAAAGAACAAAAAATTCCGGCGAAAAACCTTTTGTGCTTTTTGTGCCTTTTTGTGGCAAGATCGCTTCCGATGATGGCTCAACATTCCCCCGAACAATCCGCAAAAACCAGAATAGAAACCGACTCGATGGGTCCAATCGAGGTGCCCTCCGATGTTTATTGGGGCGCCCAAACCCAGCGCTCGTTACATCACTTTAATATCGGCACCGACCGCATGCCGCGTGAGATGATTCGCGCGCTCGGTATTCTCAAGAAGGCCGCGGCGCTGGTCAACGAAGATCTCGGCAAACTTCCGGCCGATAAGGCGAAGTTGATCGTGCAGGCTTGTGACGAAGTGATCGAAGGAAAGCTGGACTCTCACTTCCCCTTGCGCGTCTGGCAAACCGGCAGCGGCACCCAAACCAATATGAACGCCAACGAGGTGATCTCGAATCGCGCGATCGAGCTCGCCGGCGGCGTCATGGGCAGCAAGAAACCAATCCATCCAAATGACGACGTCAACATGTCGCAGTCGTCGAACGACACCTTCCCCACTGCGATGTACATCGCCGCTGCCGAAGAGTTGAACTTACTCATTCCGCGAGTCCAGGAACTACACGATGCCATCGACGCAAAGGCGAAAGAGTTTTTCGGCGTTGTAAAAATCGGCAGGACCCATCTTCAGGATGCCACACCACTTACGGTCGATCAGGAAATGAGTGGCTGGGCAAGCCTGGTCGAGCGGGATTATGGACAGTTGAAGCTCGCGATGCCGGGTCTGCTCGACCTCGCCATCGGCGGCACCGCAGTCGGAACGGGACTCAATTCGCATCCGGAATTTGGTGAACGCGCGGCGAAGAAGATCGCTGAACTGACGGGTTTGCCCTTCCGCTCGCATCCCAACAAGTTTGCCGCACTGTCAGCGCATGACGAGCTGGTGTTCGCCAGCGGCGCGCTCAAAACACTCGCAGGCTCGTTGATGAAAATCGCGAACGACGTTCGCTGGCTAGCTTCGGGACCGCGCTGTGGTTTGGGCGAGTTGATCCTGCCGGAAAACGAGCCGGGGTCGTCGATCATGCCCGGCAAAGTTAATCCGACACAGAGCGAAGCGTTAACGATGGTTGCAGTGCAGGTGTTTGGAAACGATCTCGCGACCAGTTTCGGTGGATCTCAGGGCAATTTCGAGCTGAACGTTTTCAAGCCCGTCATGATTCATAACTTCCTGCACTCGGTCAAACTGTTGCGCGATGCGATTCAGAGTTTTGTTAAGTATTGCATATCGGGAATTGAACTCAATCGAGCACAGATCGAAGAACATTTACGACACTCCCTGATGCTCGTTACCGCCTTGAACCCTCACATCGGTTATGACAAAGCCGCCCAGGTTGCAAAAAACGCTCACAAGAAGAAGATCAGTTTGCGCCAATCGGCCGTAGAACTCGGCTATCTAACAGGTGAAGAGTTCGATCGATTGGTGAAACCGGAAGAGATGACGCATCCCTGACCGCGCAAATTTAGCGTGCCTGATAAAGCTGACAAAGTAAAAGAGAACGTCTGCGGTTCTTATTACGTGGATTCATCGTGCATCGATTGTGATGTCTGTCGCGACACCGCGCCGGAGAACTTCATGCGCTGCGATGAGAATAATTATTCGTTCGTGTTCAAGCAGCCGGAGACAGATGAGGAGCGCACGCTTTGTGAGGAAGCGATGAGTTGTTGTCCGGTTGAGGCGATAGGCAACGACGGCTAAATCCCAACCATGGATAACACGGATTAAAATCCGGATTTTTTATCCGTGTCATCCGCGGTTAAATGGATGACGACCAATTGATCTTCGATGGTCACTCGATACGTTTTAATCCTGTCCGGTACCGTTAAGCATTCACCAGTCCTTACATCAAACTGCCATCCATGCAACCCACATTCAACAATATGCCCGCAGAGCACGCCCTCAGTTAACGGCGCCCCTCGATGCGGGCAGGAGTTTTCGCTGGCATAGAATTCGCCATCTACGTTGTATAAGGCTAGCTCGTTACCATCGGGTAGCTCATAACTAACACAGTCGCCTGGGCGGAGGTCTTGAATTCTGCCCACGACGAAGGTTTGTCCAGTATCGAATGATTGCATGGAATGGATGGTAACAAAACACGTTTTGCAGAACCAGAATGCGGCAAGTTTTTGTCTCTCGCGCGTTCTCTATCTTCGCAGCCGGTTTCAACTCTCTCCAGGCTGTGAGATTCTAGGACCAAGAGGAGAGACTATGAGACGACTACTACTTATCACCGGCGTGATGGCGCTTGTGTTGGGAACCGCCACCATCCTGCAAGCGAAAGAGATCACTATCCGTGGAAAACTGCAAAAGACTGTCGAAGCCGGCGGCTGGTTAATTGTTACCAACACCGGCAAATACTTAATCCTGAACGCAAAAAGTTTTCAGGATAACGCATGGTTCAAGGAGTCGACCGGAGTCGAGGCCGTCGGCGAAACCAAAGATGTGATGACGATTTACATGGAGGGCACGCCTTTCGAAGCGAAGTCGATTCAGCCAGTCGATCAGGGTGTCGCTACTCCAGGCCGCGACGATAACAGACGCGTTACACGTGTCATAGTAGGCGGTGATTCGATCGTGCAAGCACAACCTGACACCGCGATTCTGACGATCTCCGTCGTCACCCAGGCAAGGCGCGCTATCGACGCGCAGCAGGAAAACGCAACGAAGACCGACGCAGTTGTGCGGGCACTGAAAGCTGCGGCGGGCACAGGCGCGGAAGTGAAGACCAGTGGCTACAGCCTTCAGCCGCAGCGTATTTACAAAGAAGGCCAGCCGCCGACGATCACCGGTTACGAAGCGCGCAACAGCATTACAGTCACGACCGGCGAACTGAACAAGGTTGGCGCCATCATCGATGCCGCGGCACAAGCCGGTTCAAACGATATCTCGGGCATCGCTTTTACGCTGCGTCAGGATCGGCAAGCACGCGATCAAGCGTTGAGCGAAGCCACGAAAGAAGCAATGAACAAGGCGCGCGTGATTGCCACTTCGCTCGGTGGCCGTGTGGTGCGCGTAGTGGAAGTGCAGGAGGAAGGTCTGCAAAGACCGCCGGTACCGCTTTATCAAACTGAGGCCGTGATGGCGAGGCGAGATGTATCCACCCCGATCGAAATCGGCTCGCTCGAAATAACTTCGCGCGTCCAGTTGATTGCGGAAGTGGAACCCGGTTGATGTAAGTTGTAATTGATTCCCCTCTCCCCCCGAGCCCCCGTTGAAGTCGCCTGATAACAGGCTCGACAAATTATGTGTTCCTGGTAAGGAGGGAAGCAATGGCCAGATACCGAAACGAGATGGATGACGAGAGGGACTATTATCCCCGCGAGGAGCGCCTCAGACGCGAACACCTCGGCGCTTACGACGAACCATTCCGCGCCCGTCGTCAATTCGAGACTGAACGGCGGCCTGATTACAATCGCGATTTCAATCGCGGCCGGTTCGGTGAACGCGCCGAGTACGACTACGACGAACCACGCTACGGCAATTATCGCGGCGGCGAGTTCGGCGATGACTGGAGACGACGTAGTTCGCTCGAAGATTTGCGCGGCGATTTTTCAACGCAAAGAAATCGCGATTATTACGGACCGGAACGTTCAAGGCTACGGTGCCGCGACATCATGACGCGCGATCTGGCGGTGGCCACGCGCGACACGACGCTCACGGAAGTCGCCTTGCTGATGAAACAGGAAGACACGGGCGTGATTCCCGTAGTTGAGTACGACGTTCATGGTGGTAACGGTAGAACTGAGGGATCCGAAAGAAAATACGAAGGCCGTAATTACACACGTGGCAAACTAATTGGCTTAATTACCGACCGCGATATAGCCATCCGCGCTGTTGCCGACAACAAGGATTGCGCGAGCACTCGTGCCGAAGACATCATGTCAGTAGATATTCACACAGTGCGACCTAACGATCGCATTGTTGATGTGATTCGGAAGATGGGAGACAAACAGGTACGCCGCATTCCCGTAACTAACGAGAATGGCTACCTGGTAGGAATGATCTCCATGGCAGACGTTGCAGTCGAAACTCGTCAGGACCGCGAACTGGGAGAAGCCCTGGAAGATATCTCCAAGGGTTCGTCGTTCTGGAATCGACTCTTTGGATAAGTCCTTTGCCACGGATTTACACGGATGATCACGGATCCGATCTGGGTTCGTCCGTGTAGATCTGTGGCCTTTTTTCGCTTATTCTTATCGCCATGCGAAACATAGATCCGGAGTTTACGCTGATCCGGACGGATCGGCGGGTGGTACCGTCTGGCAGGCTCTGGAACCCGGCCGCGGACGTTTATCGTGTGGCGGACGGCTGGGTCGTCAAGGTTGATCTTGCCGGTGTTTGTTCAGATGAACTGGAGATTGAATTACGCGATTCGATCCTGACTATTCGCGGCTGCCGGAAGGACACACATTATCGCGAAGGTTTCGTTTACCACCAGATGGAGATCACTTACAGCCGCTTCGAGAAGTCCATCAAGTTTCCCGGGCCCGTCGAGGGCGCGTCGATAGGACGGGATTACCGCGATGGATTTTTGATAATTAACGTGCGCAGTGAATAAGGGTTAAGACTCATGCCGGAAATTGAAAACGCGCCGCCAGCTACTTCAACAACTGCTGCCGGACAACAAAGCGAGGACTTAAGGTTTTCCACTCAACCGAAGGGCGAACCCTTCGAAGTCGCAGTGCTGGCACTGCAAAACCTGACGCTCTTCCCTGAGACTGTGGTGCCGCTCGGTGTCGGCAGGCCGCGATCTGTGGCCGCGGTTGAAGCCGCCCTCTCAACTCCGGAAAAACTCCTCGGATGTGTCACCGTTCGTCCCGATCGTTCCGACGATACTGATGCGACCTCTGATGATCTGTTTGAAGTGGGCACGCTGGTGATGATCAAGCGGATGGAACGTTCTCCCGAAGGCATGCGAATCATCGTCCAGGGAACCGAACGCATTCGCATGGTCCAATGGAAACAGCAGGATCCGCACCTGCGCGCGGTCGTTGAGATCTTGCCCGAACCTCGCACCGTCGACGCGGAACAAGTCGAAGCCACCAAACGCAACCTGCAACAGATGATTCAAGAGGCTTTGACTCTGCTGCCGAATGTGCCTGCCGAAGTGCGTATCGCCGTGCTCGGCTCCGTCGATGCCACACGGCTGGCGTATTTTCTCGGCTCGATCCTCACTCTCGGCGTCGAGGAAGAGCAGAAGATGCTCGAAGCGAATACTGCTGACGAGTTGTTGCGCCTGGCCCATGCTGACCTCGCTCGCGAACTCGAGATCCTGCAACTGCGTTCGAAGATCGCTTCGGAAGCGCAGACTGAAATGGATAAAGCCCAGCGCGATTACGTGCTGCGGCAACAGATGCGCGCCATCCAGAAAGAGCTCGGCGAAGACGAAACTGGTGAAGCTGCTGAGACAGAGTTGTTGCGAGAGCGTCTGGAGAAAGCGGAACTGCCTGATGAAGTGCGGACAGAGGCTGAGCGTGAGTTAAAACGACTGCAACGCTTGCCTCCGGCAGCGCCTGACTACCACGTCATCCGCACCTATCTCGAGTTTATTTTGGAATTACCGTGGCTGAAGTCCTCTGAAGATAAGCTGGACCTGGCTGAAGCACGGCGCATTCTCGACGAAGACCACTACGGGCTTGAAGACGTTAAAGAACGTATCCTCGAGTTTCTGGCAGTAATCAAACTTCGTCCGGATACGAAGAGTCCGATACTTCTCTTCGTCGGTCCGCCGGGCGTTGGTAAGACGTCACTGGGTAGATCGATAGCACGCGCGTTGGCCCGCCAGTTCGAAAGAATGTCGTTGGGTGGCGTGCGCGACGAGGCTGAGTTGCGCGGTCACCGCCGCACGTACATTGGTGCGATGCCGGGACGTATTATCCAATCGATCCGTCGCGCGGGCGTGAACAATCCCGTGCTGATGCTCGACGAAATCGACAAGCTCGGGAACGACTATCGCGGCGATCCGGCCGCGGCATTGCTCGAGATTCTCGATCCGCAACAGAACAACTCGTTTCGCGATCATTATCTCGATCTGCCGTTTGATCTATCAAAGATTTTCTTTATCGCGACTGCCAACCAGCTTGGCCCAATTCCCGCTCCGTTGCGTGATCGCATGGAGACAATCGGGCTCGCCGGCTACAGCGATCGCGAGAAACTCGAAATTGCTCGCCGTTACCTGGTACCGCGACAAACCACCGAAAATGGTCTGAACAACGCGCAACTCAAGATCACTGACGATGCGATCGAGCTGATCGCCGCGCGCTACACACGTGAAGCAGGCGTGCGGCAGATGGAGAGAAACATCGGCAGCGTCGCGCGTAAAGTGGCGCTGAAGATTGCGCAGGGGCAGGCTGAGACTGTTACCGTGACCGCCGAAGAAGTTCGCGAGTATCTTGGTCCACCTCGCTTCTACCCGGAACAGGCGCGCAAAGAGTTGCCCGCGGGTGTAGCTACCGGTATGGCGTGGACCGAGATGGGCGGCGAAGTTTTGTTTATTGAAGCGACGTTGCTGCCGGGTGGTCGAGGTTTGACGATCACCGGTCAGCTTGGTGAAGTGATGCAGGAGTCGGCGCGCGCGGCGCAATCGTATTTGTGGTCGCACGCGGCGGAGTTTGGAATCGAGCCGGAGGTGTTCAAGGATTATGGCGTTCACCTGCATGTGCCGGCGGGCGCGATTCCGAAGGATGGACCAAGCGCGGGCGTGACCATCACTTCGGCGTTGGCGTCGTTGTACACAGGCCGTCGGGTTAGGCCTGACACGGCGATGACCGGAGAGATCACGCTTTCGGGCCTGGTATTTCCGATCGGCGGCGTCAAAGAGAAAGTGCTTGCGGCGCATCGTGCGGGGATCCGGCGCATCATCTTGCCAAGCCGCAACGAAGCGGATGTTGACGACATTCCCGAAGATGTCAGGAATGAGTTGCAGATGATATTTGTCTCGAGAATTGGAGAAGTGCTCGAAGCCGCGCTCGAAATGCTCGTGGCAAACCCACCGCCCGCGGTCGTCGATTCCGCACGCGGTGGACGCCAACCCGAACCCGAGCCACTCACGGTCAAAGGTTAAGCCTGCGAAGCAGGCGGCAGCATATAGATAGCCTGGGCGTAAGCCCCAGGTAAATTCGTAAAAAAATGAAAAAGAGCCCGCGAAGTGGGCGATAGATGAGGCTGTCGCCCACTTCGCGGGCTCTATATTTTGATCCGTTTTTAGTCCTGGGGCTTGCGCCCCAGGCTCTATGCTGGGCACCTGCTTCGCAGGTTACGGCAGCGCTTCGATATTGAAGAAGAACTTGAACGCGCCGGTCTGCTGCACTCCGAGCAGGAATTGAAGGTTAATGCTTTGTCCCGGAGCCAGCGGTGTCGGTATGGTTATCGTTCCCGCACTCATACTGCTGTTGAGCGCGCCGCCCATAGATTGAGCAGGCGGTTCCTCGACCGTTGTGCCAAACACCTGCACCGAACAAGGCGCCGTTGCCGGCGTACCTGTTGCCGCACATGTCGCCGCATCGTTAATGCCGTTGACGGTGATCGTCATTGAGCTCAGCGCCCTCAAGTCAGCGATGGCTCCTGACGTCGGGAAAGCACTGAAATCGACGACACGAAAACGCAACCGGGTGACGTTTGCACCTGTGTTGTTTACAAAGCGCCGTCTAACCGAGAGCGTTCCGTTCGCAGCGTTGGGCAACACAGTGAAATCGCGCACGCGGTTTGGCGACGTTGGCGCGCCTATCGTCGAATCGAGTAGCAACGTGGGAATCGATAGATTCAGCCGCGCGCTCGCCAGATTCTGAGGACCTGGAGCTCCCAAACGCTGACCCGCAGGCGTAGCCGTGCCCGCCGTATCGACAAAGATGAAGTCTTCGCTGTTGACATTCGAATCCTTCACGAAGCCGCCGGTTGGACACTGACCGAACATTGCCGGATTACCCTTCTTGCCACACTCATCGCGGAAGTAGCTGTATTCCAGCACACTATCGCTCAGCGGTATAAGGGTCGTGCCTTCTCGTAACAGGTCGCAAACTGGTCCGATATTGGCGCCAAACCCGACCCCATCCAAACGTGTTTGAGTCGAGAGACTTGCCACCGCTGTCGTGCTGAATATTCCGATGTTGCGGTCACTCTCGATATCCTGACTCAACACCTGATCGCCGGCGGCCGCTCCAGTTCCGCCATAGTTAGCGAGGCTGTAGGCCGATCCAACGAACAGATAATGTCCACGTGCCGGGATGACTGTGCCATTCGGAATGACACCGATGAGAACCGGGTTTGAGTTGCAATCGGCGCCCATCTTGAACAAGCCATAGCCATGTGCGGCATCCATGATTCCAGAGCCGTCATTGACGGTGTGCGCCGAGTTAGTGTTGTTATAAATCTCGACGAAGTCGTCGCCTGCACCGCCTGGTCCACTCGTTCGTACTTCGCTAATCAGGATGGTGCCTGGTTGATTCGCCATGAGTATCGTGCCGGTGGCCTGGTCATCGACGATGGTAGCGTTCACCGGGCTAGACAACACGACGAGGAACGTCTCGTTAGTTTCACTCACGCTGGTATCCGACAAGATAGGAACTGCAATCGTCTTGATCTGTTCGCCCGGTGCGAAGGTCAGAGTACCTGACGTGGTGGTGTAATCATCGCCTGCAGTCGCGTGGCTAATCGCGGGTGGTTCGTCCTGCGTGGTGAAGTTCACTGACGCGCCGCCGGCAGAAGCCGGTGCGCTCAGTGTTACAACGAACACCATGTTGGCCGAGCCTGATGACGGTTCGGTGAGCTGCGAATCAGCGATACTTACATTTATGTTCAGCGAAACCTGAATGCCGACACTGTCGGTATCGGTTTGCGCCGGCCCACCCGTATTGCCCAGATCGTTGGAGATGATGGTCAATCCGGCTGCGCCGGTGAAGGCCGGCGTTGGCGTGAAGGTCATGCCGTTCAGGGCCGCGTTGACGTCCACGAGCGTGCCGCGGAAGGTCATAGTCCCGTCGCTCGTGCCGTCGCCTGCGCCCGTGCCGTTGCCATCGCTGAAGCTGAAGCTCAAGCCAGTAATGGTGCTGAGTGTCAGCGTGCCGTTGCTGGCGGTGAGCGTTACCTGGATGCTGCTTGCTCCGGCATCCGCATCGGCAACCGAGATCTGGTTGCTGCTGCCGGCCGAGAAGATAAGCGGCGTGTTCACCAGCGTACTTTGTGGACCAGGCACAGTGTTCACTGGCGGGTCGTTCACGACGGTGATCGTGATACCGCGCGTTGCCGAACCAGTGTTTGTGCCGTCGTCGACCATGAACGTGATCGTTCGCGATGTCGTCGGGTTGTCGCTGCTGTTCTGATAAGTCACTGCTCGCAGCGCCGTCTGGTAGTTAGCAACTGTAGTCGTACCGGTTAGTGTCAGCACACCGGTGCCGCTGTCGTAATTACCAGTGATACCTAACTGGTTCGTGAACGCCAGGGTGTCTTGCGCGCTGACGAAGCCGGCAGTAATCGCCACCGTCGCTCCTGTCAGATTTGCGTTATCGGCATCCGTGACGGTCAAGCCAGGATCGATCGCTGTCGCCGGATCATTCTCGGTGTACGACAGATTACCTGCGGTGGTGGTCACCACCGGAGCATCGTTGGCTGCGTTGACTGTAATGTTGACAGTGTCTGTATCAGTCAATGCGCCACCGGTTCCCGTGCTCCCCTGATCGTCTGAAACGATCTGGAGTGAAGCCGCGCCGGTGAAGTCCAGCGTCGGGTTGAATGACAGGCCGTTTAGCGCCGTATTCACTGCTGCCAGCAAACCGGTAAAGACTATGGTTGGATCATCAGTGCCGTCGCCAGTCGTGAACGAAAGTCCAGCGGTTCCGCTGAGCGTTAGCGTGCCGTTCGTTGCCGTCAACGTAATCTTGATCGGATTTGCATTGAGGTCCACATCAGCAACGGAAATCTGATTTCCGTTCGCGCCCGAAAACACCTTCGCAGTGTCTTCGTTCGTCGTCTGTGCACCCGGTACGGAGTTGACCGGCGCATCGTTCACCGCGGTGATAGCGATGCCACGAGTCGCCGAGCCTGGAACACTGACGCCATCATTCGCGGTGAAGGTGATCGTTCTGGACGCTGTTGGGTTATCGCTGCTGTTCTGATAAGTCACTGTTCGCAGCGCCGTCTGGTAGTTGGCGACTGTAGTCGTACCAGTGAGTGTCAGTACACCGGTGCCGCTATTGTAGTTGCCGGTGATTCCCAGTTGGTTCGTGAATGCCAGCGTGTCCTGGGCAATTACGAAGCCCGCGGTAATCGCCACCGTTGCTCCAACGAGATCTGTGTTATCGCTGTCGGTGACCGTCAGGCCCGGATCGATCACTACCGCGCCAGCATTCTCCGTGTAAGCGAGATTGCCGGCTGTAGTAGTCACTACCGGAGATGCGTTCGGAGCGTTGACGGTAATCGTGAACGACTGCGCCGCTGACGTGTTCGAGTTGGGCGGCGTGTTGCTGCCGTCGTCACTCAAAGTCACGCTGAAGGTGGCGGTGCCGTTTGTGCCGTTAGTCGCCGTGTAAGTGAGAGTGCCCGTAGTTGCATCGATCGCGGGTGCGGTCGAGAACGTGAGCGTGCCGGTTGTTCCGGTTGGGCTCAGGTTGAAGGTCAATATTTGACCAGTCTCATTTGGCCCAGGCGAAATGTTGGTTACGAAGTTAAGTACGGTCTGCGGTCCCGCGTCTTGAGGAACTGCCGGCGGGTCAGCAGCAATCGTGAATGAAGGCGGATCGTTGACGGCTATCACATTGAAGCTCACGGTTGCGTTACCCGTCTTCGGATCCGGAGCGCCGTTGGTGGTCCCATCGTCAGTCACCGTGTAGGTGAAGCCGGCTGGACCAAAGAAGTTCGCCGTCGGTGTGAACTCAACATTGGCGCCGTTAATCTGCACCGTGCCGCCGATCGGACTGCTGACGGCGGTGATGTTGAGTGTTTGACCACTCTCGTTCGCGGCGCCTTTGTTCGTGTCGTTGGCGAGCAGCGTGGCAAACGGAATCGTATAGACTCCCGAATCTTCCGCGATGTCGGCAATCGTGTCGTTGGTTGGCACCGGAGCGTCATTCACCTCAGTCACCGTCACGACAAACGTATCGATCGCCGTCTGGCCATTGGTTGCCGTTACAGTCACCGTGATTGTCGCCGTTCCGCTTTCATCGGCTGCCGGTGTTATATCCAGCGTCCGTGTCGTACCCGTGCCGTTGATAACAAGATTGGCGTTCGGGATTAGCGTAGTGTTGTTGGATGTCGCAATCACTGAGGTGATCAACGAACCCGTGCCGTCACCTATATTGAAGGTGATCTGCGGTACGGCAGTATCCTCGGTCGTCGTCTTGTCAGTAATGTCCTCAACGGACGGATGCAACTCGAACGCACCGATGTCTACAGTCTGAATCGCGTCAGGATCCGCGGAGTCAGCGACGCGCGGGAAGACCGTGCCACGCTGATCCACGGGTAAAGTTTCAGCCGTATTCAAGTCACCATCGAGATCAAACGTATCTGCCGGCAGATTCGCATTGCTGCCCGTCTCGATCGCCGGACTCGTCGCCAGCAAGGCGTGTGTTTGAGTCGGGCCGCCGTTGTTAGCCAGCGCTCCCAGGCCCGCATTCGCAACGCCAACCTGGTTGTTGTTGACGCCGTTCGTCAGACCTCCAGCGCCGCCCGTTCCGATCAGGTTGAACGAACTGGCTGCGTCGACTGTGCCGCTGATGTCGTCGGCCACATCCGACGCGCCTTCATCGTTGAAGTTGCCGGCAACGATTGTGTTCTTAAGAGTGACGGCGCCAGTGTCAACGTGAATACCGCCACCCGTGCCAATGGTGTCGCCCTCAGAATCAGCCTTGTTGTTCGTAATCGTGCTGTTGATGATCGTTACCGTTCCGCCCAGCACAGAAAGACCGCCGCCGTTGGCAGTCGCGTTGTTCCCGCTGATTGTGGTGTTGATGATGGTCGCAGTCGCGGTGGTGGCGATCGCGCCGCCGTCGCCCAAGTCGGCGGTATTGCCGGTCAAAGTAGAGTTGACAACTGTTAGCGTGCCATCGTTCAGGATACCGCCACCATTGCCTGTCTTCCGGCCACTGCTGATGGTAAGCCCAACGAGGGTGAAAGACGCGCCGGAGTTGACATTGAACACCCGACTCGCATTGTTGCCGCTCACGGTCACCTGACTGGTACCCGCGTTGATTGTCAGGTTCTTGTCGATGACTATCTCACCAGTCGTCAGCGTAATCGTCTGCGGCGTGGCGAACACACCTGGGTCGAAAGTGATGGTAGCGCCCGCGCAAGCGTTGGCGATTATCTGACGCAGACTGCCTGCGCCGCTGTCGGCAGTTGTCGTGACGACGGTGGCGCCGCAAACCTGGTGATCCTCGGTGTCGGAGCTGGTGTTGAAATTAGAGTCGCCAGGATAAGTGGCGGTCAGGGTGCGAGCGCCTGTGGTGTTCAAGGTTATCGAACACTGGCCCGTCGCAACCGGAGCATTGCAACTATCCACGCCGTCGCTCACGGTGACATTGCCCGTGGGCGTTCCCGCTCCGGGTGAATTCACCGTCACGGTCCACTGAACAGTTACGGCTTGACCCGGCGTCGACGGATCGGGATTGTCCGATGTAATCGTCGTCGTCGTGTCGGCCTTGTTCACGGTGTGGGGCGTGGCCGGCGTAGAAGTGCTGCCGTTGTAATTCAGGTCGCCTGCGTAAGTGGCCGTAAGGCTCTTCGCGCCGGCAGAAGTGAACGTGACGTCGCACTGACCGGCAGAAACGTCCGCAGTGCACGAATCCGTTCCGTCACTAACGGTGACGTTGCCGGTGAGCGGCGCACCGAGTGCGCCAGGTGCGTTTACGGTGACGCTCCATGTCACTGTCACCGGTTGGCCCACTACGGAAGGATCCGGAGTGTCAGAATTGATCGTTGTTGTCGTGTTGGCTTTACCAACAGTCACCGTATTTGCGAGCGGCGAGTTATTGGTCTCGTTGCTTTCGACGACGACGTTGCCCGGATCAATTTGCGCGACACCGCCTCCGGTGCGCGGATTCTGATACGAACCGGCGGCCTGCGGCGTCGCACTAAATACGACTTCAAAGCTGCTGGCGCCCACGTTTGAATCGAATGTCACACTTCCGCCACTGGCCGTGCAGGTCAAATCGTTACTCACAATAGAGCAGCTAATGTTTGCACTGCCCGTGATGTTCGTTGCGTTTTGAACGGTAGGCGTGCCGTAGTTCAAATTGCTGTTCGGTAGATTGTCACTCAGGATTGTCTGACCGGCTGTGAACGTCGCAGGCGAACCGGTGTTGCTCGCGGTGAGCGTCCAGTTCCACGACTGGCCCACAACAGCCGAGCCACTAACGTTGTTCGCTTTACTCAACGTCAGGTCAGAAGCCTCGGCGATGGCCCATTCCGAGAACGAGCTGATACCGCTATGCGTGACATGATTGCCTGCCAGATCTACGGCGCCGCCTTGTGCTTTCCAGTTATCGCTGCCTGTCTCGTCTTTCCACAGGACCAGCCTCGACTCAGTAATTGATGCAGGGGTGATCTCGGCCGGATCGATGTACCGCAATCTGAGCGTCGCTGAAAGTCCGGCGCCGCCGGTGGGCGTCAAAGTATAAGTTCGCGGAACTACCTTAACGGCCACGGGAAATCCGGTAGGTGTGGCTTTCACCAGGTTGAAATCCAATTGAGTGGGCGGTGTTCCCGAGTTGACCGTTACCTGATTGTTCACATTGCCGAAAGACCGCGCGACTCCGCCGAGGTCGGTACGTCTAACAGTGCCGAGCACATCGAACGCGCCGGCTGAAGTGCCGCTTTGCTGGAGAATTGCTCCCGGCACAACCATCAAATCCGTATTGAGCGTCAGGATTCCAAGGACGGATGCATCCACTGGGAGCGCGCCGTTCAGCACCGAAACTCCGTTGACGTTATTAACGAGCAGGCCGCCGAAATTCTTCACACCATCGCCCGTGATCGATTGCGCGATAAGGCCATTGAACGTGACAGTACCGGTGTTGCCGGTGAACGTACCGTTGGACGTGAAGGCTGCGCCGCCTACATTGAAGTTGTGCGAACCGGCGTCAACTGCATTCGCGCCATTGATCGTGAAATTGCCGAATGTTGAAGTCCCGGCACCCGAGAGGGTATGCGCGCCATCGGCAGCATTATCGAGGTCGAAGATCGTGTTCAGAGCCGCGCCCTGATTGAACGTTCCGCTGTTGTTGTAGTTGCCCTCGATCGTGATGTTCGCACCTGCATTGTTACTGATGGTGGCCGGGCTGTTAATTTGCAGGTTGTGGAAGTTCTTCGCAGCCGCGCCGCTGATCGAGCCTGCGTTATCCGTGACACCGGTGAAGATGATTGTTGACGTGCCGCCATCCATGGTCCCGGCGGTCGCGATCAGGTCGTTGCCGATGGTCGTAGTTGTGTTACCGAAATTTGTTGTCGCGCCGGCGTTATTCAACGTGAGATTGAAGAACGTAGTGTTCCCCGTGAGTAGCTGCGTTCCGGTGGTGCCGGCGAAAGTTACAGTACCGGTGCCAGCCGCGAACGTACCGCCGTTGGTCCAATTGCCGCCCAGTGCAAAGTTGAAGGTGCTACCCGCGAAGGTAGACCCCGCGATGATGTTGAGATTGCTCGTGATCACCGTGTTTCCCTGCAATGTCTTGGTGCCGGATCCGGAGATTCTAAGCTGGCTGTATGCAGGTGTGTTGTTTACGGTCTGATTGCCTGCACCACTGTAGTCAATTGTCAGGTTCGTCAATGTCTTGTTCGTGATTGTGTACTGCGTCAGAAAATCTGCAACCGCGGCAATGCGCGAAGCGCGCGCGGTGCCCGTGCCGGTAAGTGTTCCGGTACCGCTGATGACTGCCGCCGCCACGGGTGAAAGAATCGCGTTCGCTCCGTTGACGTTGAGAGTACCGTTAACGGCAAGACTGTTGTTCAGCGTAAGCGGCTGCGTGATATTCGAATCCGTTAGATTGAAGAAGGTGATGCTGGCGCCGTTAGTGATACTCTGCGCGCCTGTACCATTGAAGTTGAATGTACTTGTACCGGCGTTAAGAGTTGTTGCCGGTGCACCGCCTGCGTTAAGAACAAAGTTCCCCTGAATATTGACCGTGCCGGTATTGCCGTTGAACGTGCTGCCGACGACTGGTCCAGGACCAATCGTCAGGTTGCCGCTGACGTTCATCGTGCTGTTATTCATGTTGAAGGTGCCGCCGGTGACCACCACGTCAGTGGGAGACAGCGTACTGCCGGC
>JAICGQ010000021.1 GCA_025923035.1 Pyrinomonadaceae bacterium
GAGAGTGCCGCGAGAAGTAATACCGACTCGATGAGGCGTTCCTTAGCTCGTGACAAGCGCCGTGCTCGAGCAGACGCACCACTAGCCGGCGGCTGAACCGAAGTGTCAGCAGCCAGAGCAGCGGGCTGCTCGATCATTGGCAATTCTTTCATCGAAGGTTCACGCCAAGGTAGACATTACGCCGGGAATTCACGCCTTTGGTGGCCTCTTGAGTATCTCTTCCACCGGTAATCCGACTTCGGGAACCCCGCCAAAGCCCGTTCCAGTTTGCATGGAGCTAACCCGCGTCATCGCCATCTGATATGCAGTCTCAGGCAGCGGAAGATACTTCACTTCCTTCGAGAGTGCCGCCACATGCTTCAGGTAAAAGTCTACAAACTCCTTTACCGGCGGTTTGTCCATCGACTTGCGACTGACATAAATAAACAGCGGTCGTGACAGCGGGTTGTACGTCCCTGCAAGCACGTTTTCCGGACTCGGCAGAACCGGACCAGTAACCTTGTTCTTCTCCCACTCGATCGCAACTGCCTTCATCCGGCTGCTGTGTGGTGCAAAGTACGCGTAAGGGATGTAGCCGAGCGCGTACCGATTACCTTCAACTCCCTGGACCAAAACGTTGTCGTCTTCACTCGCTGTGTAGTCGCCGCGACTGGCTTTCGGTTTTCCGCAGATTGCCTCCGTGAAATAATCGAACGTTCCTGAGTCAGCACCCGCGCCAAATAGCGCAATCTTTTCGTTGGGCCATTCAGGTCGAACCTGGTTCCAATGCGTAATCTTTCCCTGGGCCTCCGGTTCCCAGATCTTCTTGAGATCTGCGACGGTCATCGAGGTGATCCAGGTGTTTTGCGGGTTTACGACAACGGTTAGCGCATCGAAGGCGATTGGCAGTTCAATGTACTCAATGCCGTTGGCCTTGGCTTGGGCCATCTCCTCGGTAAGGATCGGGCGCGAAGCGTTTGTGACGTCAATTTCGCCGCGAACGAACTTCTTGAAGCCGCCGCCCGTTCCGGAGATTCCGACGGTGACATTCACCTTGCCCTGCTTTTCGGTTTGAAACTCTTCCGCGACAGCCTCAGTAATCGGGAATACGGTGCTTGAACCATCGATCTTTATAACTGCAACTTCTCCCGAGGTGGCATTCGTGCCGCCTTTCCCGCCACACGCGGTAACTAGAAGCGCGCAGATTGCAATAAGAGCGACCGCTAATTTGAAAGCAGGTGCCATAGCCTCTCCTAACCAGTTTTGAATTCTCAGGACGGAAAATCGTAGAAGCCCGGTGTTACATTTAACTGAACTGTGTCTGAACTCTAGGTTAAGAACCGGGGTAGACAGCCGTCTTCATATGGTCCTGGAGGTGATCAGACGATAGCCCACGTTGACCATCGTCTCGATTTGCAGGCCAAACTCGGAGAGCTTGGCCCGCAAACGATAGATGTAAACGTGTAGACTCTCGGAATTGAGCGGTTTGTCGCCTCCCCAAACTGAACTCCAAAGATCCTCCGCGGTGACAATCCGATTCGGGGTCCGCGCGAGCCTCGAGAAGATCAGGAATTCAGTGCGCGGGAGTTTCAGAGGCGTGCCGCCGCACGCTACGTAGTAGTTCCGGTGCTCAACCCGGAGAAAACCGTCGTCGAAGATGTCTTCCGGCAACTGAGTCTCTCCTTTGAGTTCAGCAATCGACGTCTCGGTTAGCGACATAGTTTTGACCTCCCTGCCCGATAAGGATCATCGTTTTCTAGAACTTCAGCTTCGCCCTGAACTGCATCACTCTTGGCCCACCGATAGTGGTTACGATCCGGCCGAAATCAGGGCTGCCCAACTCGTAATCCGGTGCGGCGAAGTTAGCGCGGTTGAGGACGTTGAAGATGTCCCAACCAAATTCAAGAGCGACTGTTTCAGTCAGCTTCGTGGTCTTCAGGAGCCCGAAGTCAAATCTCGACTGTGACGGCGCGCGCAGCACGTTGCGCCCGAGGCTGCCGTTCTGACCAAAGGCCGTGCAGAGAACACCGGCGTTAAATGCCCCCTCGGTAACGTCTGGTCCGTGCTGGCGAAGATCATCCAACGACCCGCATAGCGACGGTCTGCCAAAACCCAACCGGTAGAGACCACCCGAGCCGCGCACAAGGTCGGCGTACTGCGGCGCAGTCTGTACTTCCGGTTCCGGCGAGAAGATGCTGAAAGGCGTTCCGGTTTGGGCCTGGAAGAAGCCGGATAGCTGCCAACCCGTGGCCAGCTTATTGGTCCTTCCGAAGGTCGGCACATCGTAAACAAAGCTCAGGCTGAAACGATGCGTACGGTCGAAGTCTGACACCGCGCGATTTGCTTCCAGATTCCGCAAATCGCCCTGCACGACGAAGCCGCTGTTTGGCACGTCAGGCTTACCACCGCCTGCGGTGCTCCCTGGATCCGTCGAACTGGTGTCGATCGACTTGGACCATGTATATGAAGCATTGAAGTGGAGACCGCGCGAGAGACGTTGAGTCAGACCAAACTGTGCGCCGTGATAACTCGACTCTCCGTTTGAACGCAGAATCAGCGCCTCCGGAACGTTGAAACCAAGAACCGGCACGCGCGCCTCGAAGTTGATGACCTGTCCACCGCCGAGAGTACTACCCGAACACGTAATCGCATTGGCCAGATTCAAATCGAGTGGCGCGCCGGCCACTCCGCCGAGCACGCCGCCAGCACAAGTCGCCGCGCCGCCGATGCGGAACGGATTGGCAAAACCGAAAGCCCTGCCAAGACCGCGCTCACGGGCAGTGGACCCGGAGTTGAGTGGACCATTAGGCGCCCCCGCCGCGAGGTAAGCCTGGTTGAAACGCTCGTAGATGTGGTCCGGCGTCGACGGATCGTTCAAGTCAAATCCCTGGTTGAACGCGAGCGACTGCAGCAGGTTCTTACCTCTCGTATGAACATACCGGGCTTCGAACATCAGGTTCTTCGTCAACTCATACTGGACGCCGAAGTTATACTGCTGCACGTAGGGGTTCTTCAGATCGCGATCGATGGCGCGGAACTCAAACGTCTCGGCGATGTTTCCCGCCGGAGTTACATTCAAGCGCGGATCGCGGGTGACGCCGGTGTTGTCGCGAATCACGTAAGTACCAGCCGCGCCCGCCGTGCGGGTTAAGCGGAACGGAAGCCACGAACTCAGCGGCAGGTTAGTATTCTGCTGTGAAAACGCCGTGGTGATGGGCACGTTGCCTGAAGGTACCGTGATCTCGATCTCGCGCAGGAATGGATAGTTACTAAAGATCGTGTTGATGAAAGCAGCGGATGGGCGATCGTAGAAGACGCCAAAGCCACCGCGGATCACCAATCGGCTATCGCTCAGCGGTGAGTATGCGAAACCAACGCGTGGGGCGAAATTGTTTGTATCCTGACCGTTGAGAGTGTGATTGTTGCCCGCACGCGCGGTCACGGCAACCGCGCCGTCAACGTTCGGCAAACCCGTACTTTGCACATTCGCCGGCACGATGAATCCGGGCGATGGACTGTCGCACAGTGAAAGCGTACCGCTCGCCTGTGTGAAGCACGGGTCGAACGCGCTGAAATCGAAGTTGCCGATCCGTCCCTGCTTTTCCTCCGGCCACATGAACAACTCGTATCGCAATCCAAGGTTCAGCGTCAGCTTGTTCGAAACCTTCCAATCGTCTGCGATGAAACCGGAGTAGTCGCGGAAGCGAAAACTCTTTTCTGTGATGCCAAACTGCGTATCCGCCTCGGTCGCATTGCCGGTCAGAAGCTGCGTGATGCTGTCGAACTTCTCAAACTCAGTCGCCTGTTCTTCAGGCAAGCTGGAGTCGTACTGATGACGCTTGAAGTCTCCACCGAAACGGAAGGTGTGATTGTTTTTGATCCACGTGACGTTATTCCCAATGCTGAACGTCTGTTGCTTTCGTTGATTGAACGAGTCGTTTGGACCACCGAAGGAAAACTGTGTCAGGTTCGTGCCCGGGCGTCCGATGAAATGGCCCAGGCGGCGAGTGCCGGGGCTGTCGTCGAATTGGACTGCGGGGTTCTGGATGTCAACTGCCTGGTTACTCAACTCCGGCGTCAGGTACGCATCGTCGAGTGACCGCGTATTGTTCAGGGAGAAGTAACCAAAAACAAATTCATTGATAAGCGTTGGACTCAAGATGTGCTGATCGGAAATCGCCAGCGTGCGATTACGGTCCGCTCTTCGTAGCACAAACGGCGAGATCAGGCTCGACGGATCGGGGAATGAATCCAGCGCCGGGAAGTTACTGAAGAAGAACGTGCCCGATAGCGTATTTTTGTCCGTGAGGCGTCCGTCGAGTCGCGTAGTGAACTGGTTTTGCTCGAACTCGGATGGCCGAACGTTCAACTGTTGGACCAGCGGGTTGTCTTCGAATAGCGCTCTGTTCGTTACCGGCGCGCTGCCAAACTGGAACGCGCGGGTCGTGATCAAGCCAGCGCTTGTTCTGTTTGCACGATCGACGCCAATGATGCGCGAGGTCGCCCGTGGTGACGCGAAGATAAAATCGCCGGTCGCGGGGTTTCGCAAGTTCAAGAGCTTGAAAGCCACTTGCGAGACGTCAGCAGCGGTCATACAGCCGGCAGGCGCCGGCGTTGCCGCGCACACCGCGGGCAGCCCTTGCGACGCGCGAAACTGGTCGCGCGCCAGATTAAATGCGTTCGCGATTGCCAGCGGTGAACGATCGGAACCGAGGAACCTTAAAGCGAGTGGCGTAACCGACAGGCTTCGCGCTGTCGGCACGAAACCAGTGATGGCATTCGTGTATTGATAACCACCGAAGAAGAAGAAACGGTCTTTGAGAATAGCGCCGCCGAGCGTGAATCCGCCTTCATTCCTTCGCGCCTTGGGTCGATCAATTCCTTCCTTGTTAAAGAAGTAATCGTTCGCATTCAACTTTTCATTTTGCAGGTAGTAGTAGACGTTGCCATTGAATTTGTTCGCACCTGTCCTGGTAACGAGCTGAAAGTTGCCGCCTCCGGATCGACCGGTCGAAGCGTCGTACAGGCTCGTCTGCAACTTAACCTCTTGCAGCGTCTCTGGCGCTGGCGCAATGTTGTCGTTCAACGAACCTTCGTTGCTGGTGATGTTCGTGGCGTCCACTCCGTTGAAGAAGAGGCTGGTGCTGGTCGTGCGCGTGCCGTTGACTGACGGCGACTGGTTACCGTTGCCGTT
Source organism: Pyrinomonadaceae bacterium (assembly GCA_025923035.1). Lineage (GTDB taxonomy): Bacteria > Acidobacteriota > Blastocatellia > Pyrinomonadales > Pyrinomonadaceae > PSRF01. The sequence continues at coordinate 5,174 of JAICGQ010000021.1, forward strand.
TGTTAGTACCGGCGAAAGCTCCGTGTTGACGCCGGCTTCGGTTGAGAGTAGTTGCGTGAAGCTGCGGGTTGACGTTGGAACCTCTACTAATTGCTCGGAGGACAGTTGACGCGCGACGGCGGAAGTTTCGGGAGTGATAAGCGCGGCGCCTTCCACGACATTGATCACGGCGCCGACCTCGCCGATTTCGAGTTTGTCTTCGAGTGTTCGCGGAACACTCGCTTCAACTTCAACTCGATCGCGAACAAGTCGTTTGAAGCCGACCATCTCATAGGAGACCTCGTAAGTGCCGACTGCCAAACCAGGCAAGGTCCAATGCCCGTCGCCGTTGCTAATGGCAGTGCGAGTGGCGCCGGTGCCAAGGTTCTTTACGACGACACTGACGCCGGGCAGATTTGCGCCGGTCGGATCTTTGACCACACCGGTCAACGTGCCAACAGTTCCGGTTTGCGCCATGCCGACTGGAGCGGCAAAGCAAAAGCATGCCAGCGTTAGAAGTAAGAAGAGCTGGCGGCGGACCACAAACGTAAACGAGTTCATATGAGTCTCCTGTAGATAAACTGGGACGGTAGTAGCAATGCGCGTAAATGCGTGTTCCGGTGTCGGATGGACACGCTACTGCGCGAAAGTTAAAGGGCAGTGAATATCGCCTTAAATGTTTGTTAAGCAGGAGGGAGGGAGGATGACGAGAGGGTGGGCCGTCCGTGATTTAACATGAAATTAACATCGACGTAACACTGGAAAATTACGATGGGCTCACTTCAAAAACAGCCGCGGCAGATCAAAGATTCCATTGAATCATGGCCATTTCTAACGAACTTAGCAGCGACATAGCTGCCGCCATTCTCGGTGAAAATAAAACTCCGCGGGATCCGGATCAGTTAAAAGACATAGTTCTGCGGGTCCACTGTGCGTTACAGGAATTGTCGGAAGAAGCTCGCGCGCGGCGTTTTAAAATGCCCGTGACGCAAGGTACAAAGAGGAACGAACCGGGCTCGTGATACGGTCGGACGCCTCGGCGCACTCGGGATTCAAACCGCCAACAATAGCAGCATCCCAGATCAACCAGTAACGCTTCGTCTTGGTCGACGTGCTGTTGATCTGCTCGAATCCAAGTCTGACAAAGCGACTGACGAGAACGCCCTCCTTTTTGATTGGCAGGAAATTGTAGAAATAACTGTTTCTGACGGGCAATCCGAGTTCGCGGCGCATGTTGTTGATGTGCGCTTCACAATCGCCGGGGGAAGTGTCGTGCTCGGGATCCTGTGAATCATGGACCACGTGGTCTATTTCGTGAAGCACAGCCCAACCGACGTCGAACGCAGCTCGCGCCTGCTTGTCGCCAATCACCTTGCGGAAGTCGTCAAAATCAATAAGCACTACGTAGACCTCCGGATCGGCCGGTGATTCCCGCAGGAATTTCCCCAGCACCACGCGGCAGAACACAACGTCCTTTCGCGAACTCGCGTCTTCAAACAGAATCACGCGATCGCCCGACGTCGCGCGACTAAGGAGATCTCGCGCACTTGCTGAGCCGGCGGTGGGGCTCGTGTTGCTTAAGTGCAAGGCGCCATCATCATCAAAAGCCAAGTCGCTCCAACCGGTAATCGCACGCAAGCGCATCATCAATTCGTCACGTCGGACGGGCGAAACACTCTCGCGCACGACGACGCGATCCGTAGTGGCAGCAAAAACCGGAGACCCGAAGATGACAAGGATGATCGTCACCTTCCACACGTTCAGACAGTTCAGCGAGCGATTAGTGTAGGTGCTGGGGTACATGTGCTACTCCTCCCAGTCAAATCACCGGCGTAGTCTTTTGGGCGTGCGTCGGTTCAGGCTTACAGCGCCAATAGGGGCGGCGCATTTGCGCGCGATGTTACCAAAATGTTAACTGCGAGCATATCGAAAAGTTTTATTTCTGCACGGTGTGAACACGGTCTAACGGCGACCTGAATTACATCTGAGGGCAGGTCGATTTATCGTCCTTCACCGTCGATTGCTTTGCCACTGAGCATCGGCAGCCGTCGCGATCTGCGACATCGTTCGCTTCGTCAATGCTGATTCGTCGTCACGCTTCTTAGATACCGCGCGGGTGTTGTGGTCCGTCTTGATCAGCTGCCACTTGTCCCGGCGCGCGGACGCGCCGTCGTCTTTACCGTTGGTGAAGCGTTGCAAGGTCCACTCGCCCTTCAGCTTTTGACCGTTCAGAAAAACACGCAGCATTCCTTTGTAGTAATTCCCCTCGATCACTTCGTACGTGCCGATGTCCCAGACCATCACCGTTCCCCCACCATACTGACCTTTCGGAATGATGCCTTCGAAGTCGAGATACTCGATTGGATGGTCCTCTGTCGGCATTGCGAGGCGGCGTTCGCCTTTTTTGAACGGTGGACCTTTCGGCACGGACCACGACTTCAGCACGTCGTGCATCTCGAGTCGAAAGTCGTAATGCAAATGACTCGCAGCGTGCTTCTGAATTACGAACCGGCGCCTGCTGCCCTGCCGGCTGCGTCCGCGCGCGCCGGGCTTCGGTTCGGCCGTTCTGCGAAAGTCTCGTTTCGCTTCGTACGTGTCGAGAGTTGTGCTGCGTTGCGATGTGCGCGAGCGTTGTTGCTCAAAGTAACGCCGCACTTCCGCCGGCAACTTCTGCGCTTTCTTCAGTACAGGTTTGAACAAGTCGCCCACTTCTTCGAGACGTTCGAGTGTTTCTTCAGGCGTGAACATCAGCGACTCGCAGTCTTTGCTTTTCAGCGCGTCTGAAAGTTCGTCCCAGCGCACGGGCACAGAAACGTAAGGACGATACGTCTTCGCACGCAGCGAATAGACGCTGACGGTTGTCTTGAAATCCGTGTTCTGACTCCAGTCGATAAAGACCTTCTTCGTGCGCAAACGTTTCGGCATCTCCGCCACGATCAGCTTCGGCTCTCGTTGGGCCAATAGTTGCGCGATTCCTTTCGCGAGCGGCTGCGTCTCTTCGTACGTCACCGCCGAATTCAGCGGCACGTACACTTGCAAACCCTTCGATCCCGAAACCTTGACGAACGAATCGAAGTTGAGTTCCTGAAGCATGTCGCGCAACATCAACGCGACTCGCGCGCATTGCAACAGGTCAGCCCCTTCACCCGGATCACAGTCGAAGACGACTGACGTCGGACGATCGACGCGCGGCGCCCGATGCAGGAACGGATGTATCTCGAGCGCATCGAGGTTTGCGACCCACACGAGTGTCGGAAGATCGTTGATGAGAATGTAGCGAATGTCTGGACCACGCGTTTCGCGACGAGGCACGGAAACGGTCTTGACCCAATCGGGCATGAACGCCGGCGCGTCCTTTTCATAGAACGCTTCGCCAAACACGCCTTCGGGAAAACGCTTGAGTGTGACGGGACGATCCTTCAAGTGCGGCAGCAGGTATTTCGAGACGTTGACGTAGTAATCGATGACCTTCGCCTTCGTGAACCTCGTCCCCGGAAAAAGAATTTTTTCAAAGTTCGAGACGGCGATTCGCCGGCGACCGACCGTTAACTGTTCTGTCTTGCGTGCCATACCCGTTCATCCAACACACGTTGCAGCAGGAACCGCGTAGCACTTCGTTACATTTCTCGTTTCATGATGATTGCCAAGCGAAAATTGGGCCGCTAAGTTGCGCGAATGAGCGCCGTCGGTTTTGCACCTTCAACCAGCGAAGATCCTGAGCTTGAGCGTCTGCGAGAAGTGTGCGAGCGACTGAACTTCGCCATCCGGGCCATCAAGGAAGCTCAAGCGAGCCTGAGCAAACTGAACCTGGGCCAAACACGCGAACGCCTGAACAACGCCCAGTGGCAAGCGCGAGAAGCGAAGAAGGTGCTGGCCGAAATCGGCGCCGCAAAGAAGACCAAAAGGAAGGGCAGATAGTTAACCAATAGTTAACACGAGAGATAGGAGCGCGTAACCTCGAGCGACTATAGTCAGGCAATTAGTCGAAAGAAAGGAGGTTACGCCAAATGGATTTCAATTGTGACGAAAGAGAAACTACGGTCCCGGTCGCGTGCGAATGGTGTGGCGCGAAGATTCGCGACGACGGGCAGGAAGATGCTTCCGGCGTGTGTCTGCAGTGTTTCTACCAGATTCTGAGCAATCACCTGAGTGCGCAGAAGCAGAGCGTGTACGGTGAGTTTGTGAGCGATCGATAACCGAGGATCTCCAGCTTCAGGAGCCTCAATCCTCCAGGTCTTTCGGAGTCACAAACATCTCCAGCCGCCCACTGTCCTCCGACAGTTCACTCCAACTCGCAACATCAAACTCAATCTTCGCCAACGCGCAGGTTGACATGTGTCGATTGTCGCCCGTCAAGTAACTCAACAGGTTTTCGAAGCCCGGATTGTGGCCCACCATGATCACCGTGTCCGCTGAATCCGGAATCGACTCCACGACTTCGAGCAGCGTTCGCACCTCCGCTTCGTAAATGCGCTCCTCAAACTGCGGCTTAACCTTAAACCCGGCGCTCTCTAAAACAAGGTCCGTCGTCTCGCGCGCGCGAACGGCAGGCGAACTGATCACCAGCGGTGACTTCAGTTTTTCCTCAGCCAGGACCTGTCCCATCTGCTCTGCCGCCTTGCGTCCGCGACCCTTCAACGGCCGGTCAAAGTCGCGCAGCGAGTCGTCTTTCCAACTTGATTTGGCATGTCGTAAGAGGTACAAAGTTCGCATAAGTCCCCAGTTTATATAGCTGGCGTTTACATTCGTGTAACACGAATACCCTAGTCTCGTGCGCCGATGATCTCATACGGACACCATCAATTTCCCGGCAAACTCTTCGTCGTCGAAGGCACCGACGGCAGCGGTAAATCAACTCAACTCGCGCTGCTGCACCAGTGGCTCAAAGCGGAAGGCTATCCGGTGTTCTTCTCCGAATGGAACTCATCGCCGCTCGTTAAGGATACGACAAAACGCGCCAAGAAACGTCACCTGTTCACGCCTGCGTCGTTTTCGCTGCTGCACGCCACCGATTTCGCCGACCGCACCGAGCGCGACATCATCCCGCCGCTGAAAGCAGGCGCGATCGTGCTTGCCGATCGTTACATCTACACGGCGTTTGCGCGCGACGTTGCGCGCGGCTGCGATCGCGGTTGGGTGCGAGACGTCTACTCGTTTGCGGTGAAGCCGACAGTGGCGTTCTTCTTTCGCGCCCCACTCGACGTCGCGATCGATCGCATCGTCTCGGGCAGACCAAGCCTCAAATACTACGAGGCCGGTTTGGATATGGGCTGGTCCGACGATCCCGAAGACAGTTTCAAGATCTTTCAGGGACGAATTCTCGAAGAGTACGATCGAATGGTTTCTGAGTTTGGGTTGACGGTCATCGATGCGAGTCGTTCGATTGAACGACAGCAACGTGAGATGCGCATGTTGATTAGTCCACATCTTAAGAGAAGGCGGTCAAGGTCACATTAACCAGAAGCACTCATACGGAGCACCGCTGCCCGGCGTCGAGCACGAAGCGTACAGCGGAAAGTTAATCGTCATCGAAGGCACCGATGGCGTGGGACGCTCGACGCACATCGCGCTGCTCAAGACGTGGCTCGAGTCGCGCGGCCACGCCGTACTCGACACCGGCATGACGCGCTCGGTGCTCGCCGGACGCGGAATCAAAGAAGCGAAGACCGGACACACTCTCGGCCGCCTCACGATGCAACTCTTCTACGCCACCGACTTCATCGATCGACTCGAAAACGAAATGCTGCCGGCGTTGCGATCGGGTTTCGTCGTCCTCACTGACCGCTATATTTATTCTGCAATGGCGCGAGCCGAAGTGCGCGGTATCGATTCGAGCTGGATCAGATCGATCTACAGCATGGCGCTCGTGCCGGATGCCGTGTTCTATCTGCGAATCTCAACGCCGCAACAGCTTGTCGAGCGCGTGCTGAGTTCGGGTCGCGGCTTTGACTACTGGGAATCCGGCATGGATCTGCATCTCGGCGAAGATTTCTACGACAGCTTCATCGCGTATCAAACGCGCATGCTGAAAGTGTTCGATCGCATGAGCGGCGAATACGGGTTTCACGTGTTGAACGCGTCGCGCTCTGTGCGCTCTGTCGCGGCGGACCTGCGTCGCGCCGTCACGAAGCTGATCGACGAGCCTGCGATGTCGGATGAAAGAGTCAGTCCGATACAACCGTTGCGAGAAAAACCAGTACTTCCGTCCAAAACACCCGTAACCCTGGTAGACCTCAATAAGAAGATCCTGCCTTGAAGTTTGCAGCTATCGACATCGGCTCAAACTCGATAAAGCTCGTGGTGGTTGACGCTGCCGCGAGCGATTCGTTTGCCGTGCTCACGCGCGAACGCGAGATGGTACGGCTGGGCCACGAGACGTTGCTGAAAGGTTACATCGGGCGCGCTGCGATCCTGCGCGCGGCTGAATGCATCAAGCGTTTTCGTTCGATTGCCGAAGCGCGTGGCGCCGAATCGATCGTCGCCACGGCCACCGCGTCAGTCCGTGAAGCAAACAACGCCGCGAATTTCATCCGTGCGATCGAACAGAAGACCGGTGTGCGCGTCGAAGTTCTTTCGGGAATCGAGGAAGCGCGACTCATCGGACTTGCCGCGTCGCAGGGTTGCAGTCGAAAAGGCGTCGCAACGCTCAACATCGATATCGGCGGCGGTTCGACGGAGATCTCGATCTTTCGCGACGGGCAACCGGTTAGTTTGTTTTCGATCAAGCTTGGCGCGGTTGGTCTCACGGAACGATTTCTCAGGTCGGATCCGCCGCGCGCGGAGCAGTTGAACGAGCTACGCGCCGAGATTCAGTCGGCGCTGGACCGTCCGGCGCGCGAGTTGGGCGAACATAGCTGGGACGCGGCAACGGGCACGTCGGGAACGATCCTCGCGATCGGCGCTGCCTTGCGACATCGTCACGGTGCGGGGAATGGAGCAACGGCACAGCCGGTTGAGTCGACCATTAATCTGAAGGAGCTGACGGACTGGAACGCGGCGCTATGCGTGATGAACGCAGCCCAGCGTCGCGAAGTCGCCGGACTGATGCCGCGACGCGCGGAGATCATTGTCGCCGGCGGACAGGTGCTCGAAGGGACGATGCGAGCGCTCGGCATCAAGCAGCTTCGCACGTGCGACTGGGCGTTGCGCGAAGGCGTGATCATCGATCGACTGCGTGAGTTGGAAGCGGAGTCGCGGCCGCCGATGCCGGACATCGAAGATCAGAAACTGCGCGGCGTGCATGCGGTGGGCAAACGGTTCGGTTACGAAGAAGCGCATTCACAACACGTCGCGCGCCTGGCTGAAAGAATCTTCGACGCGCTCTCGCCAAGCGCGAACCTCACGCGACATCAGCGTCTGCTATTGTCGGCGGCCGCGCTTTTGCACGACGTTGGTTATCACATCGCGCACGAGTCGCATCACAAGCATTCGTTCTATTTGATTGAGAATTCCGAGTTGACGGGTTTTTCCGAAAGCGAGCGCGGCGTGATCGCAAACATCGCTCGATACCACCGGGGTTCGCATCCGAAGCATCGTCATTCAAGCTACATGGCATTGAGTGCTGCCGACCGTGAGACGGTTTGCCGGCTCGCCGGAATTCTGCGTCTGGCTGACGCGCTCGATCGCCGGCACGACAATCGTGTTAAAGACGTGCAGTGCAAGCGGGTCAAGAATGTGTTTCACATTCAACTCGCCAGCGCGTCGGAATGTAATCACGAGTTGGAGTTGGCGGAACGCCGGTTGGATCTGTTTGAGGACGCGTTCCAATGCAAACTCAGAATCAGTTAGATGTATGCTGAGTTTTTCCGGCGAGCAGATCGGCTGCATGCGCCAGCACGGGTTTGATCACGGCGAAGCTTTCTTTCACAGCTTTCGGCGAGCCGGGAAGATTAACGATCAGCGTCCCACCGCAAACGCCACACACGCCACGCGAGATCATGGCCATCGGTGTAAGCTTCAACGACTCGGCGCGTATCGCTTCTGCAACGCCGGGCACCTCACGTTCGATCACTCGCAACGTCGCTTCCGGAGTGTTGTCGCGTGGTCCAAGTCCGGTGCCTCCGGTGGTCACGACCAGATTGACGTCGCCGCGGTCACATATCTCACGCAGCGTCCGCTCCAACGGCGCAAGATCGTCGGACAGGATTCTCTTCTCAGCAATCTCGGCGCCTGACTCACTGAGCAATTCAACCAGCGCCTGACCTGAAGAGTCGGCCCGATGACCGCTCGCGCAAGCATCGCTGACTGTTATCACCACCGCCCGGATCTGCGTGCTCATAACTTTACCTGTTGTTTCTGATGTGCTCTTTCAACCAGCACCGATCCATGACCACGAGCAAACCTGCGTCCAGCGCTCGCTGCGCCGCGTCGCGATCGATCACGCCTTCCTGCAACCACACCGCCTTCGCGCCGACGGCGATTGCCTCGTCAACAGCCTTCCCCGCTTCGTCCGAACGTCGAAACACGTCGACGAGATCGATCTGCTCCGGCACTGCCGCCAGATCCGGATACGCCTTCTCGCCGAAGACTTCGGTCTCGTTTGGATTCACGGGAATAACTCTGTACCCCTGACGCCGCATGTAACCGGAAACACCATGGGACGCACGCGAGGGATCTGACGATAATCCGACGACGGCGATCGTTCGGCATTCGTCGAGGATGCGGCGAATTGTTTCGTGAGAATTAATGACCACCTTGTTCTAGTCTCCCGCCTGACTTCAGTCTCCCACTGACGTCACTGCATCCACAGTGCTTCGTTTCCCGTGCAACTCCTGAAGTGAACGGACGGTCGGAGTCGCGTGCGATTCTTCGGCGGCGATCGCTTCGACCAGCGCACGCGCGCCGGTCATCGTCGTCACACACGGTACGTTGTATTGCAACGCCGCGCGACGGATCGCCTGCTCGTCAAATCGCGACACACGTCCCAACGGCGTGTTGATGACGAGCGAAATGTCGCCACTCTTGATATGGTCCACGATGTTCGGCCGGCCTTCGTTGACCTTGAAAACATCTTCGACCGTCAACCCCACTTCGCGCAGCCGCGCGCTCGTGCCGAGCGTGGCAACGATATCGAAACCCAACCGGTTCAACTTCCGCGCGAGCAGCACAGCCGTTCCCTTGTCGGTATCTTTCACACTCAGGAACGCCTTGCCTTTTTTCGGCAGTCGCAATCCGGCGCCCATCATCGCTTTGCCGTACGCTTCACCGAACGTGTCGCCGATGCCCATCACCTCGCCGGTCGAATGCATCTCCGGACTCAGAATCGGATCGACGCCGGGGAACTTCGCAAACGGAAATACCGGCGACTTGATAAAGAAACGCTTGACCGTCAGCTCTTCGGGCAAATTGAAACTTGCGAGCTTCTGTCCGGACATCACGAGCGCCGCAATACGCGCGATCGGCACACCCGTCGCTTTGGAAACAAACGGGACTGTACGCGACGCACGCGGGTTCACTTCGAGCACATAGACGCGATCGTCCTTGATCGCGAACTGAATGTTCATCAAGCCGCTAACCGACAGCGCGTTTGCGAGCTTGCGCGTGTAGTGACGCATCGTTTCCAGGTGGTCGGGATCAATCCTGACCGGCGGCAGCACGCACGACGAGTCGCCGGAGTGAATGCCTGCTTCCTCGATGTGCTCCTGGATACCGGCGATGACGACGGCGGTGTCGTCCGCCAGCGCGTCGACGTCAAACTCTGCTGCCTGTTCGAGAAACTTGTCGATCAGCACCGGCCGATCCGGCGTGAACCCAACGGCGTTATGAACGTACTGGTCCAACTGTTCCTGGTCGTAGACGATCGCCATCGCGCGTCCACCGAGAACATAACTAGGCCGGACCAGCACCGGATAACCGATACGCGCAGCAACTTCGCGCGCTTCCTCGACCGAGGCCGCCATGCCGTTGTCAGGTTGCGGTATGCCGAGCTCCTGCAACAACGCTCCGAATCGCTTGCGATCTTCCGCGAGGTCGATCGAATCCGGCGACGTGCCAATCACTTTCACGCCTGCGTGATGCAAACGCATCGCGAGATTCAACGGAGTTTGACCGCCAAACTGAACGATCAAGCCGTGCGGCTTCTCGACATCAACGATGTTCATCACGTCTTCGAACGTGAGCGGCTCGAAGTACAGACGATCTGATGTATCGTAGTCGGTTGAAACTGTTTCGGGATTGCAGTTGACCATGATCGTCTCGAATCCCGCTTCGTGAAGCGCGAACGAGGCGTGGCAACAACAGTAGTCGAACTCGATTCCCTGCCCGATGCGGTTTGGACCGGAACCCAGGATCATGATCTTGCGGCGATTGGTCGGCTCCGCTTCGTCTTCCTCTTCGTAAGTCGAATAGAGGTACGGCGTGTGCGATTCAAACTCCGCGCCGCACGTATCGACGCGTTTGTAAACGGGAACGATGCCGAGACGCTTGCGATAATCGCGCACTTCGTCTTCCGAGCGGTCGGTCAGGTACGCGAGACGGCGATCCGACAGCGCGACTTCCTTGAACGCGCGCAACTCTTCCGCCGAAATGTCTTCGAGTTTCGAACCTTCGATGTCGTGCTGGATCTGCATCACCTGTTGCAACTGGTCGAGAAACCACGGATCGATCTTCGACAGACGGTAGATCTCGGCGATGGACCAATTGTGTTGCAGCGCGTAAGTGATGTACGAGAACCGGTGCGAGTTCGGCCGCGCGAGTTTGCGTTGCAGCTCGTCGTCGGAGATGTCTTCCAGACGCAGGGGTTTCACGGCTTCGAGCGAACGCAAGCCTTTGAAGAGCGCTTCCTTGAACGTGCGTCCGATCGCCATCACCTCGCCGACCGACTTCATCTGCGTTCCCAGCACGTCTTCCGCTTCACGAAACTTCTCGAAGTCCCACTTGGGAATCTTGGCGACGACGTAATCGATCGTCGGTTCAAATGACGCCGGCGTTTTGAGTGTGATGTCGTTCGGGATTTCATCGAGCGTGTAACCGACGGCGAGTTTCGCAGCCATCTTCGCGATCGGAAAGCCGGTTGCTTTCGATGCGAGCGCCGACGAACGCGAGACGCGCGGGTTCATTTCGATGATGCGAATGTCGCCGTTCTCCGGGTTCACGCCAAACTGAATATTCGATCCGCCGGTTTCCACGCCGACTTTGCGAATTATGCGGATGGCCTGGTCGCGCAGCCGTTGATACTCGCGATCGGTCAGCGTCTGCGCGGGCGCGACTGTGATCGAGTCGCCGGTGTGTACGCCCATCGGATCGAAGTTCTCGATCGAACAGATGATCACGACGTTGTCCGCCAGATCGCGCATCACCTCGAGCTCAAACTCTTTCCAACCAAGGATCGACTCCTCGATCAGCACTTCGTGAATCGGCGAGGCTGCCAGACCGCCGCGAATGATCTCTTCAAACTCTTCGGGGTTATAAGCCGTGCCGCCGCCGGTGCCACCGAGCGTAAAGGAGGGACGAATGATCGCCGGATAACCTGTGTTTTGGACGATTTCGTTCGCTTCATCCAACGACTTTGCGAATCCGCCGCGGGGCATTTCGAGTCCGGCTTCGTCCATCGCCTGTTTGAAGAGCAGACGGTTCTCGGCAACTTTGATCGCGTCGCGATTCGCGCCAATCATCTCGACGCCGTACTCCTGCAACACGCCGGCATCTGACAAAGCGATCGCGAGGTTCAAAGCCGTCTGACCGCCGACGGTCGGCAACACCGCATCCGGCTTTTCGCGACGAATGATCTCGGTCACAGTGGCAACGGTGAGTGGTTCGATGTACGTGACGTCGGCTGTTTCGGGGTCGGTCATGATCGTGGCCGGGTTCGAGTTAACCAGCACGATCTCGTAGCCTTCCTGTCGTAGCGCTTTGCAGGCCTGCGTTCCCGAATAGTCAAACTCGCAAGCCTGACCGATCACGATCGGGCCGGAGCCAATAATCAGAATCTTGTGAATATCAGTGCGTTTGGGCATCTATCAAAAATCCGGCCGGCGACGCCGGTAGTCTTCTCCATTTATGACCACGTTGGTACACATTTCAAAAAGGCGGCTGCGCAGTTTATAAGCGATGCGCGATTCGAGGAGATCCTTCTGTTCGCCACGTACTTCGTCGAAATAGTTCGTTGTAAAGATCGTGAGTTTCTTGTCGTTGTAACGCTTGTTGATGATCTGGTACATCGTGTCGCGCACCCAGTCCGTAGGCACGGTGGCGCCGAGTTCGTCCAGCACCAGCACGTCGGCCTGGAAAACCGGCGCCAGCACTTTCAGCTCAGACGATTTCGAGATCGGATTGTATGAATCCTGAATCTCTTTCAAGAGCGAGCCGAATTCATAAAACAGGCTGGCGAAGCCTTTTTCGATCAGGTCTTTTATTATCGACACCGCCAGGTGCGTCTTGCCGACACCGGCTGGTCCCATGAACAATAGACCGCGCTCGACGGCCGGATACTCGTTCGCGAACTTGTGGGCGTGAAGCAGTGCGTTGTCCACGGACGTGCCGGGAGTGCTGTGGAAGTTTGCAAACGAACACTTTTCGTAACGGCGAGGGATGCGTGCGCCGGCGAGGAGCTTGCGGAAACGGTCAGGCTTGCGACACGGGCATGGAAGCGCGCCTTTCACCGGATCGAGTTTCGTGCCGGTTCCAAAGCATTCTTCACAAACGTCCGTACTCTCCGCCCGCCGGAGTTCGCCTTCATTTATCATGTATGAAAAAGGTGAACCTTAAAGAGTTCGCCTAAGGATACCTTATACTGGCGTGAAGCAATAAGTGGACGAGAGGTTTTATAAGGGAATGTCGGAAAAACTATGAGTCTGTGGCAGTCGTTGTTTAGAAAACTCGGCCTCACGTCCGTGCGCGCCGAGCGACATCCGATTCGCGTATTTCTCCTGGACGATGATGAACGGCGGCATCGCTGGTTTGCGACGCGTTTCAAAGGCGACTTTGTGGACATCGCTAGTAACGTCACCGAAGCGCTGCAACTGCTAAGCGCGAGTTCGTACGACGCGATCTTTCTCGACCACGATCTCCATCCCGAACACTACAACGCCGATTCGACTGACGACGAGAGGACCGGGTACGCCGTCGCCGCCTGGTTAAGTTCCAACCCGGAAAGGCAACGCGCTTCGACGATTCTGGTGCACACACGCAACGCCGACGGCGCGATGCGCATGGTTGGCGAGTTACGCCGCGCCGGACGCAGTGCGGATTACGTACCATTTCCAATGCTCGCCGAACGAATCAAGCGTTACTGGCAACGGTAGTGCGTGTTTTTTATTTCAGCGAAATTGTAATCGGCGTGCCGCTTCCGGCATTCGCTGCGACCCAGATCGTCAACTCTGCCGGCTCGACCGTGTAAGTCGTATCGCGTTGCCAGATCGCCAATTCGTTGCGACCAATGGTGAACTCCACACGGCGAGACTCTCCTGGACCAAGTGCGACCCGCTGGAACGCTTTCAACTCACGCACCGGCCGCGCGACGCTCGTGCCGCGGAGACCAATGTAGAGTTGGACCACTTCTTCTCCCGCGCGTTGTCCGGTGTTCTTCACGTCTGCCGTCACGCGCACCTGTCCGCGACCGGCATTCAAATCCGCCGCGCTGATCTGTTGCACGTTTGACTGCGTTGCCGAGTAGTCGAAGCTCGTGTAACTGAGTCCGAAACCAAACGGATAGAGAGGCGTGTTCTGCTCATCAACGTAACGCGATCTGTATTTCTCGCCGCCGTTGGTCGGCGGTCGCGTCAGGTCGAGGCCGATGGGTGGTCGTCCCGTGTTGAGCACGCTGTGATAGATCGGAACCTGTCCAAGACTGCGAGGAAACGTCACGGTCAACCGGCCCACGGGAGCGGCTTCACCGAATAAAACACGTTCCAGCGCAGGACCTGCCTGTACTCCCGGCGACCATGCTTCGAGGATGGCGTTTACGCGCGGAACGACGGGTGTCAGTGCAAGAGGCCGGCCGCTGAACAAAACGAGCGCCGTGGGTTTACCTGCGGCTGCGACTCGTTCGAGTAACTGTTGCTGGTTGCCGGGAAGATCTATGAAAGCGCGCGACGCGCCCTCGCCCGTCATCCATGACTGGTCCTCGCCGAGTGCGAGCAACACGACGTCGGCTTGCGCGGCTGCGTCTGCCGCTTCAGCAAAGCCGGAATCGGAAGTGCCACGAATTTCGGTCCCTTTCGCGTACAGCAAACGGAACCCGTCGCGCTTCGCACGCGCTTCGAGCGCGGCGCGCAACGTGACCACGTCGTCTTGTTTACCTTGTGCGCTCCAGGTTCCCAGCATGTCGGCGCGGCTGTCGGCCAGTGGTCCGATCAGCGCAACCGTGCGTACACCCGGGCGAATCGGTAGCACAGGACCACCGCCCGATGCAGCGTCGTTCTTCAACAACACGAAACTTTTCTCGGCCGCTTCGCGCGCTGCCGCAACATTCGCAGCCGGAAGTGTCGTGATCGCGGTCTTCTCATCGACGTACGGTTTCTCAAAAAGACCCAAGGCGATCTTCACGCGCAAGATGCGTCGGACGGCTTCGTCGACCGCCGCCTGCGGCACCTGTCCAGCTTTTACCGCATCGGCGATGTGCCGGAAGTAAGCATTGCTTTCCATGTCCATGTCGACGCCGGCGAGAAAGCCTTTGCGCGCCGCAGTGGGCAGATCGTTAGCGACGCCGTGGGCCATCATCTCGCCAACGGATCCCCAGTCGCTGACGACGAAGCCGCGGAAGTTCCACTCGCGGCGTAAGACCTGGTTGAGTGTGAATTCGTTTCCTGTGGCCGGCACACCGTTAATCGTATTGAACGACGACATTAGCGTCGCCACTCCTTCATCCACGGCTGCCTTGAACGGCGGAAGATAAACTTCACGCAACTGACGCTCAGAAGTCTCGACTGAATTGTAATCACGGCCAGCTTCTGCGCCGCCGTAGGCGACATAGTGCTTCGCGCACGCTGCCATTGAGGTAGGGCCGCCGAAAGTCTCGCCCTGATAACCACGCACATACGCGCGCGCCATGATCGAGCCGAGGTACGGGTCTTCTCCTGCACCTTCGACGATGCGTCCCCAGCGAGGATCACGCGCGATGTCGACCATCGGCGAGAACGTCCAACGGATTCCTGCTGACGTTGCTTCTTCTGCAGCGATGCGTGAGACGCGTTCGACAAGGCCTGCGTCCCACGTCGACGACAGTGCTAGCGGTACGGGGAAGATCGTGCGGTAGCCGTGAATTACGTCGAGCCCGAAGATGAGTGGAATCTTTAATCGCGATTCCTCCATCGCCAACCGCTGCAAGCGATTACTCAACGCCGGATCCGTCACGTTGAGGAACGAACCAACTTCGCCTCGTCGAATGGAGTCCTCCACAGCGCTGCGGCCGGTGGCGGGTCCGGTGGGCGTTCCATACGAGTACTGATTCAACTGGCCCACCTTTTCCGCTTGTGACATCTGCTTGAGTAACGCATCTACTCTTCGTTCGATGTCGGGCGAGTTCTGCCATTGCTTTCGCGTTTGAGCGGACACGAAAAGTGTGGACGCAAGACACCACAACAACACAACGACGATTACAGATCGGATTTTGCTCATGAAGCTTCCCTTCTCAGGTCGAGATAAGATCAACGGCGTGGCGACATATTGACATAAAACTGTGCTTTTTGTACGGTGCCCGCCTTCAACGCCGAGAGGAACCATGATGAGAGCAAAGGTTGCAACGTGTCTTGTAATCGTGATCGTGTTGTTTGATCTGCGAGTCGCGCCCGTTAAGGCTCATGGGCCACAGTCCGTTGATCGTCGAGTCGATCAGCTGCTGTCGCAAATGACGATCGAGGAAAAGGTGGGCCAGGTCAATCAACTCTTCTACTTCCGCCAGTTCATGCAACCGGAAATGGTTGAGCCCGGTATTCGCGAAGGCAAGATCGGCTCGCTGCTGTTTGTAACTGATCCGGCGACTATCAACCGCTTTCAGAAAGTGGCCGTTGAACAGTCACGACTGAAGATCCCGCTGCTCTTCGGGTTCGACGTCATTCACGGGTTCCGCACGGTTTTCCCTGTGCCGCTCGCGATGGCCTCATCATGGGATCCCGCACTCGTCGAACAGGCGCAGTCGATTGCGGCGAGTGAAGCGCGGGCCGTTGGCGTGCGTTGGACGTTCGCGCCGATGGTTGACATTGCGCGCGACCCACGCTGGGGACGTATCGTCGAGGGCGCAGGCGAAGATCCTTTTCTCGGCGCGCGGATCGCGGCCGCTCAAGTGCGCGGGTTTCAAGGGCAGGATCCATCGAGTGCGGGCCGCTTGCTCGCCTGCATGAAACACTTTGCCGGTTACGGTGCAGGCACTGGCGGACGCGACTACGATTCGGCATACATTTCGGACGCTGAGCTTTACAACGTCTACCTGCCGCCATTCAAAGCCGCGGTCGACGCTGGTGTCGGGAGCGCGATGTCGGCCTATATGAATCTCAACGACGTACCGGCGACCGGTAACGCTTTCCTGCTCAGCGATGTACTTCGCAGACAGTGGGGATTCAAAGGCTTTGTGGTGAGCGACGCTGATTCAGTCGGCAACCTCGTCACGCACGGATTTGCAGAGGACAAAGCCGATGCTGCTTATCGAGCGTTTACGGCAGGCGTCGACATGGAGATGTCGCTGCCCGGCATCAACACTGTCAGCATGGCATATGCGACGAGTCTTACGAAGCTGGTCCAGGAAGGGCGCGTGACCAAGGAGCGGCTCGACGATGCGGTGCGCCGCATCCTTGAAGCGAAGTTCAAGATCGGACTCTTCGATAATCCTTACGTTGACGAATCACGCGTAGCGGCGATTCACAACAACCCTGAACACCGGCGACTGGCGCGCGTCGCTGCTCAGCGATCGATGGTGCTGCTTCGCAACGAAGGCAACATGCTGCCGCTCGTCAAAGGCGATCCAAAGGTTTCGTCGATCGCGGTCATTGGTCCATTGGCTGATTCCAAACGCGATATACGAGGTCCGTGGACTCTTGCGGACGACCCGAAAAGCGCCGTCAGCGTTGTTGAAGGTCTACGAAACAAAGTCGGGTCGTCGGTAAGAGTGGAATACGCGCCGGGCGTGGACATTCGTCGTGTTTACCCGTCGATCTTCGACATCATGAGCGGGCCGCGCCCCGCAGCCTGGAGCGAAGCGCAGAAGGTGGCAGAGTTTGACAAGGCGGTGTCGCTCGCGCGCGCGTCGGACGTGGTTGTCATGGTCCTGGGTCTACATGAAGAAATGAGTGGTGAAGCAGCGTCGCAATCGACGCTCGATCTTCCCGGCCGGCAACTTGAACTGTTGCAGACCGTGTCAGGTCTTGGAAAACCTGTGGTGCTCGTGCTCATCAACGGCCGTCCGCTTGACATCTCGTGGGCTGCTTCAAATATTTCCGCGATCCTCGAGGCGTGGCATCCAGGCGCTGAAGGCGGAAACGCAATCGCTGACATTCTGTTCGGCGATGCGACGCCCGGCGGCAAACTACCCGTGACCTGGCCACGCAGTGCAGCGCAGATCCCGATCTACTACGCACGCAACCTCACGCAACAACCCGAGAGCGCCAGGGATTTCAAATCGCGTTACTGGGACATCCCGACCTCGCCGCTCTATCCATTCGGTTACGGTCTCAGCTACACGACATTCAGCTTCTCGAACCTGCGTGTGAGCAAGCCCGAAGTCAAACTCGGCGAGAGCATTGAAGTGTTGGCGGATGTTCAGAACACCGGCAAGCGTGCGGGCGATGAGGTCGCGCAGCTTTATATTCACCAACGTTACGGCAGCGCCTCGCGACCAGTGCGCGAGTTGAAAGGCTTCGAGCGTATAACGCTGGCGGCAGGCGAAAAGAAAACTGTTCGTTTCACGTTGGGTAAGTCGGAGTTGACGTATTGGAGTTCCGCCGCGAAAGGATGGGTCCAGGATCCGTCAACATTCGATCTGTGGGTCGGCGCTGATTCAACCGCCCCGCTGACCACGACTTTGAAGGTGGTTCGGTAAGAAAGGGTTTCGCCCTATCTACTATAAAAGTGTAGCGAGCGGGACACGGATTGTGATTGGAGAAGCTGGTTTGTGTTCTATATAGGGTGTAGCAGTCTTAGTATCTCTCCCTGGCAAGGCTAAGAACGCATGAATCCTCAAACATTCCGCTCGCGAAATCAGTCAAATTTATATGCGTTTTATTATTGCTGACGATCTTTAGTACTTCGTTCGTACTTACTGAACCGGGCTCGACCACCAGTCTTAGAAGACAGAATCAGTCGAATCAGCCCAATCAGTCGACCTCACCGTCGGAAAGAGACATGGGCATTGGAGTTCCGAAACATATACCGCTCAAGATCAAGGTCAAGAATATAAAGAATGAAAAATGGGCTCACGACTTGGAAATCGAGGTTACGAATAAATCGGGTAGACCGATCTATTATTTGAGTTTTGTGGTCAAACCGCAGAGTGAGAACCTTGCGGAAGAGAATGTCGCGTTCTGGCTTCACTACGGACGCCCGCAATTGAATAACTTTTCCACTGGAAAATACTGACGTCCCTCTACTTCCTGACGAAACAACCGTTCTTAAAATACCCGAATCCCAAGCTGACGGATGGGAAACCGGAAGAGCGAAGAATAACAAACCTCAACCAAAGAAAGTCGGCCTAATCTTTCAGGCTCTGAACTTCGGTGATGGGACGGGATACTTCGATGCTCAGGGCACACCTGTGGAGAAAGATAAAGAGAAGAATGGCTGACGTTCAGAGTGGTGAAGTGAGTTAGTGTTCGTCGCTTAAACTACGCTCCATTAGCAGATCTCTTTGTCGATCTGCTCCTAGTTCAAACACGTGCTCGCCAACGGCACGAAAGTTCCACTTTCGATAAAAGGCCTGCGCGCGCGCATTACGCTCCCACACCCCGAGCCAGAGCGTCTCGTGTCCCGCCTGGTGAGCTTCGTCGATGCACGCCCGCATCAATTGTTCTCCGACGCCGCGTCCCAGCCATTCACGCAACACATACAAGCGAACCAACTCGATCGGATTTGCGCCTTCGACTCCCTGCTCAGGTTCACCTTCACGGAGCATAGCGTAACCTGCGGCGTGTCCCTCAACTTCCGCGATCAGAAATGTCGAGGCGGGATCTTCCAACTCAGCGGTTTGTTGCGCGACGCTGAAAGAAGTCGCGAGA
>JAICGQ010000022.1 GCA_025923035.1 Pyrinomonadaceae bacterium
CGCCCTCACCGCGTTCCCCCCTCACCGCGTCTCCCCATCGCCCCGTCCCCCCTCACCCTTTCCCTCCTTGACGCCTGCCGCACCCTCTTAGCACTATGAGCGACTTATGAGAGCCCCAAACTTACTTCGCTGCGTTTTCTTGTTCCTGCTGTTTGCCCCAGTTGCCCAGGCGCAGAACCCCGAGCCACGCGATGAGAAACTCTGGCAACGCGCCCTGCAGATTCATCGTCGCGCCATCGTCATCGACACGCACAACGACGTGACGACGCCGATGACCAACAACTATTTCGACCTGAACGGCGCGCCGCCGATCCCGTATCGCACGAACATCGAACGGATGAAGCAGGGAGGATTGACCGCCGAATTCTTTTCACTCTACGTGCGTCCGTGGTACGTCCAACACGGCGGTTCAACGCGACGCACGCTCGACATGATCGACGCTGTTTATCGCGCCGTTGAACGAAATCCGCGCGATTTGATGTTGGCAACTTCTGTCGCCGACATTCGCCGCGCGAAGCGGCTCGGGAAACTTGCGTGTTTGATGGGGATCGAGGGTGGTCACGCGATCGAAGATTCGCTGCCGACGTTGCGCGAGTTTTATCGTCTCGGTGTTCGGTACATGACGTTGACGTGGAACAACACGAACAACTGGGCCGATGCCGGACGTGGTGAAAAGAAGTATGGCGGGTTGAATGAGTTTGGACAGGAAGTCGTTCGCGAGATGAATCGGCTGGGAATGCTCGTCGACGTGTCGCATGTCTCTGATGAAACGATCAGCGACGTGCTCGACGTCACGAAAGCGCCGATCATCGCTTCGCACTCTTCGGCGCGTGCGCTCAGCAACATGTCGCGCAACATACCTGACGATCTGTTGAAACGCATCGCGGCGAACGGCGGTGTGGTCAACGTCAACTTTTACAGTGCTTTTGTCGATACGAAAACAGTGACGCCGCAGAGCAACGCGCGTGATGAGCGCTTGAAAGCGCAGCAGGACGCGATCGACGAGAAGTACAAAGACGATCCTGAGCGGCGAGCGGAAGAGAGTGACAAACTCGAGCAGGCGAACCCGTTGCCGCCGCTGCCGATTTCGAAACTGATCGATCATTTCGATCACATCGTGAAGGTCGCCGGCATCGATCATGTTGGTATCGGCGCGGATTTCGACGGCGCGAACGATATGCCCGAAGGCGCTAAAGACGTGTCGATGTTGCCGAACATCACCTACGAACTGCTGAAGCGTGGTTACAGTGAGCGGGACATTCGCAAAATTCTTGGCGAGAACTTGTTGCGCGCCATGGGCCAAGCGGAACGCGTTTCGCGTTCGATGAGTAAATCAATCAGCGGCGACGGCAGCACCCGCCGGATCAAATAAAAAAATCCGTGTCATCGGTGCAACCACTGATGACACGGACGTCAATCTGAAGCAGTAAAGAAGAGAGTTATTCGTTATCTGTTCTGTCCACCCTGTGGCGTGCGACCCATCTGGCCTGACGATCCGCCGCCAGTGCCCAAGTCATCCTCTTCCTCGAGCGGATTGTTCTTCTGGCCCGCACCTTTCTGTCCGGTCTGCTGCTGATCGTTCGGATTGCGTGCCGGTGTCTTCTGTCCGCCACCGAACTCATCTTCCTCGGCGCCGCGACCGCCCATTTTCCTGTCGAGATCGTCGTTAGTCATTCTGTCGTGTGCCATCTATGTATCCCTCCATAATGGTTACTTATTGTGCCGCTTGAAACATAAACAAGCTGTGTGCCAACTGGAAAAATCGCGCAGATTAAGCGCTGACACCCGCGTATGAGTTCGGAAACCGATACATCCGCGCGAACGAATTGATACAGTGCGTGTTATCATCCGTTGAAAAAATGAAATGACTCACGCAGGGGCATATATCCACATTCCATTTTGTCGTTCGCGTTGCTCCTACTGCGACTTCGCTACCGGGATTTATCAAGGTGAACTAGCCTCAGCGTACGTTCGCGCCGTGGTCGCTGAGATCGGTAGCTCGAAAAACGCAGGCGCGCATCTGGATACGGTCTATTTCGGCGGCGGCACACCGTCGTTACTTACTCCGGCCCAACTGGATCAGATCCTTTCGACGTTACATCGACAATTCAACATCGATCGCGACTCTGAAATCACTGTCGAGATGAATCCCGGAACAGTAAACCGCGATCAACTCCGCGCGTTTCGCGATCTCGGCGTCAATCGCGCGAGTTTTGGCGCGCAAACATTCGACGACGCGGAACTCGCGAAACTGGGCCGTTCACATTCATCCGCCGATACGCTCAAAACTTTTCACGAGCTGCGTGCCGCTGGTTTTAACAACGTGAGTTTCGATCTGATCGCGGGACTCCCAGGCCAGACACTCGCCGGTTGGCAACGAAACATCGAACAATCACTCGCACTCGAACCCGAGCATCTCTCGTTTTATCTGCTGGAAGTCCATTCGGGAACGCCACTCGCCGACCACATTCGACGTGGTCTACAGCCTGTGCCTGACGAGGATCTGGCGGCGGTGATGTACGAGTGGATGATCGAGCGCGCCGCCGCAGCGGGTTACGAGCACTACGAGATTTCGAACCTCGCGAAACCGGGCTTCGAATCGCGTCACAACACGAAATACTGGACCGGCGCGCCGTATTTCGGCTTCGGTTGTTCGGCGCATTCGTTCGACGGCGTCGCTCGCCGCTGGTCCAATCAACGCGACGTGCAGCGATACGTTGAGAACGTTGAACAAGGCGTCTCGCCGGTAGTCGAAGAGCAGGAACTGACCGCTGCCGATCTGCGCGCCGAAGCGTTGTTTCTCGGCATGCGAATGATGCGCGGCGTTGATGTGCGCGAGTACAACGAGTTATTCGGCGTTGATCTGCGTGCCGAGCATCAGGACGATCTCGATCGTTTTCGTGAAGCAGGACTGGTCGAATTCGACGGCGATCTGATCAGGCTCACGCGAAACGGCGCGTTGATGTCGAACGAAGTGTTTGCGGCGTTTGTGTGAGGAGCGGATGATCATCGCCATCGACGGTCCGGCCGGATCCGGTAAATCAACACTCGGTCGAATGCTGGCGAGGGCTTTGAATCTTCTCTACATCGACACCGGATCGATGTATCGTGCGGTCGCGCTGGCGACGCTTGAAACCGCGCTCGATCCAGCCAACATCGAAGCCGTCACGGATCTGGCCCACCGCGTGGACATCAAACTCGAAGGCGATCCTGATTCGTTGCGCGTGTGGCTTGACGGGATCGACGTCACTGAACGGATTCGCGAAGACGACATCACCGCGATGTCGTCGATTGTGTCGAGCATTCCTGGTGTGAGACGCGCGATGGTCGCGCGGCAACGCGAAATCGGCAAACGCGGCGCGGTCATGAACGGACGCGACATCGGCACCGTTGTTTTTCCTGACGCGGATATCAAGTTCTTTCTCGACGCGGCGCCGGAAGAAAGAGCGGCGAGGCGTTTCATCGAAGACAAGCAGGTGAATCCCTGCGCGACGCTCGAACAAACACTCGCCGAAATCAACGAACGCGATCGACGCGACTCGACGCGCGCTGATTCGCCATTAAAGATCGCCGACGACGCGATCGTGATCGATTCCACCGGCTTATCGATCGAAGCCGTGTTGAACTGCATGTTGGACCATGTTCACCGGAATAATTGAAGAACTCGGCACTGTGCGCACCATCGAAATGCGCGGCGAGAACGCGCGTATCATCATCGGCGCGCGCGTCGTAACCGAAGGAACGAACCACGGCGACTCGATCGCCGTCAACGGTGTTTGTCTCACCGCGCTCGACATCCAGCCCGATTCCTTTGCGGCAGACGTCTCGCGCGAGACTCTGTCTCGCTCAACTCTCGGCAACCTGAAACCCGGCACGCCCGTGAATCTCGAACGCGCGGTCACGCCGGCTACTCGACTCGGCGGTCACATCGTACAGGGTCACGTCGATGCGCGCGGCAGGTTCGAAAGCGTCGCTGACCACGGCGAATCATGGACCGTCCGCTTCTCGTTTCCGCAGGAGATCGGCCGCTATTTAGTCTTTAAAGGATCGGTCGCCGTCGAGGGCATCAGCCTGACGATCGCAAACCTCCAGGACTCTTATTTCGAAGTCGCAATCATTCCCAAAACGTGGGAAGTCACCAACCTCTCACACCTTCAGCCGGGCGATGGCGTTAACCTCGAAGTCGACGTCATTGCGAAGTATGTTGAACGTCTGGTTCAACATAACTAACAGGGCGGTTTATCAATTTCGGGCTTTCGGTTAACATAACTTTCCTATGGCGATTGCGACCATCGACGAGGCCGTTGCCGACATCCGCGACGGCCGCATGATCATCATCATCGACGACGAAGATCGGGAAAACGAAGGCGATCTCGTGTGCGCGGCCGAGAAGGTCACGCCGGAGATCATCAACTTCATGGCCCGCCACGCTCGCGGCCTGATCTGCATGCCTCTGACCGAGGAGCGTTGCGACGAGTTGCACCTGACCACGCAGGTCGCCGACAACACTTCATATCTCGGCACCGCGTTCACGGTTTCGATCGACGCACGCACCGGCATCACCACCGGAATTTCCGCCGCGGATCGCGCGACGACTGTGCTGTGTGCGGTGGATCCGAACTGCCGGCCCAGGGATCTCGCTCGTCCAGGTCACATCTTTCCGCTACGGGCCAAGAACGGTGGCGTGCTCGTTCGTGCCGGTCAGACTGAGGCCAGCGTCGACATGGCGCGCATCGCCGGTCTTTACCCCGCCGGTGTGATCTGCGAGATCATGAACGAAGACGGCACGATGGCCCGTCTGCCGCAGCTCGAAGAGTTTGCGGCGCAACACAATCTGAAGATGATCACGGTCGCCGACCTGGTGCGCTATCGCATCAGCAAGGAGACGCTTGTCCGTCGCGTTGTCGAAGCGGACCTGCCGACTGTATACGGCCGGTTCCGCGCGCTCGCTTACGAAAACGTGATTAACGGCGACGTGCACCTCGCGATGGTGATGGGAGACGTGCGAACCAGCGACCCGGTCCTCGTCCGCGTCCATACCGAAAACGTAACCTGCGACATGTTTGGCTCGTTGATCGACGACACCGGATTTCAACTGCACACGGCGCTCGAAAAGATCGCCGCCGAGGCGCGCGGAGTGGTCCTTTACCTGCGCCAGCGCGAGCACAGTCTGGATTTGGTCAACCAGTTGCGTACGTACAGCCTGATGCAGGAGAAGGGTGTCAGTAAGCGAGAGGCGAGTTTGGCGACGGGTTACGGAGTTGATCGCGACTACGGCGTGGGGGCCCAAATCCTCCACGACCTGGGGTTGCGGCGGATATTACTGCTTTCGAATCATCCCCCCAAAGTAGCAGCTTTGGAAGGTTTTGAGCTTTCTGTTGTCGGTAACGTGCCGCTTGGCGAGCCCGCTTCCATGAAGGACCAGCAGGCGTCCGGCATCGACAACAAAGAGCAACGAACCTGAGCGTTTTGGCCATCGGATTTTGGTGGTCCAGGATCTAAAATCCGTGCGCGGCGGTGCAGTACAAAGCTGACACTTGTTCGGTGTCTCTCCCTCAAGCATTCGAAATTTCCTGAGTCGCGTGGCGGCTGTGTGTTATGAGTGCAGAAGATCCCAATAACACGGATAACCGAGAAGATCTACCTGAGCCTGCGAAGCCTTCGGTCGCCACGCGCTGGCGCTATTTCACCCGGCGCCACGCGATACTTGCGGGCCTGATCATCGCGGCCGTCGTCCTGTTTGTGATCGTGCTTGGGTTTTTCCTTTACCGGCTCGGCTACGTCGATCGCTACATCGCCGGCCAAATCAAGCGGACGTTTGCCAACTACGGCATTCGTGCGGAGATCCGCGAGTTTCACGCGACGTTGCCTCCTCACACGGTGAAAATGTCGGGCGTCGAGCTTTACGACGCGCAGACTGGCGAGCGACTCGGCAAGATCGATCAACTCGACGCCACGATCAGGATTGAAGACCTCTACGCGTTGAATCTGCGACGCAACATCAATCTCAAAGAACTGAAGATTCAGGGTTTTGAAGCGTGGGTGACGTTCGACGAACAAGGACGATCCAACTTCCGCAACATCCATATCCCGCCGCCTGAGCCCAACAAGCGCATCCTGTTTGCGTACTCGACCGCGGTTATCGAAATAAAGAATGGTGTCGTTCATTACGGCGACGCACGTCACGAGATCTCGGGCGAGGCGCGAAATTTGGAAGTGATGGTCCAACCGGACGATCCAAATGCGCCCGCGGATAGTCGGATGAATACAGTCTCGCTGACTCTCAGCGATTCGACTTTCACCTACGACGGCCGCCCTGTAAACGATATCGACATCAACGCCCGCGCTCGCGTGAGTCAGACGCGCGCCGAGATTCACGAACTCACGTTGAAATCTCCGGTGGCTGAAGCCCGTTTGACGGGCACGCTGGACGATTGGCGGGCGCTTAGTTACCAAATGCAGATCACGTCGTCCGTCGACCTGACGCAACTGTCTGACGTTGTGCAATCCGGGGCGACGCTTCGCGGTGCGGGCACTTTCGCCGGCACGGTAACGGGCCAAGGCGATCAGTTCCAGGTAAAAGGCGAAGTGAAGTCTGACGCGCTGGCCGCGGACAACGTGCGTTTGCAGGGACTGAACGTCAGCGCCAGTGGATCGATCGATGGCCGCAGTTACGAGATCAACGGAAAGGCCGTGGCGGATCTGCTCAACGCCGGCGACTTCCAGATCAACGGCGTGCAACTGATGGGCAACGTGATGGGTACCGGAACAAATTTCAAGTGGGTGGGTGAGCTGCGCGCGGTTGCCGAAAGAAGTTATGGAACGACGCTGACCGGACTCTTCCTGCGGGATGCCCGTGCTGAGATGAACAACGGCGTGTTGACGGCGTCTTCGAGTCAGTTCAACGCGAACAGCCTCGTCGCGTCAGGTGCGAAGGTTAACGGAATCACCGCTTCCGATCTGCGCGTGCGAAACCAGGAGGACGTGACGACGGCGACCGTTGCGAGTGTAAAAGCAGGCGAGATCACGGCTTCAGGCGCGCGGGTTGAAGGTGTCACCGCGAACGGGATCGACGTCGTCGATCGTGGCGGTGTGACGAACGTTACGGTGAAGAACGTGCAGGTCGGCGCGACGCACGCTGCGGGGGCTGAGATCGGGACGCTGAACATCGCGGGCGTGCGTTTGTCTGTGCGTAATCGACGGATTGAGGGTTCGACGGCTGACATCGATGCGGGGACAGTGAAACTCGCGGACGGCGAGGCGGAAAACGTCAAAATCGCGAGACCGGTGTTTGTAGTCGAGCCGTCCGGAAGTTATCGCGCAACGGCTGATTTGAGCATCGGCGGCGGCGTGTTGGGCCAGATGAACCTGGGTCCGGCGCGAGCTTCAGTTGTCGCGACGAGTCGTGAGATTCAGCTCAACAACTTCGCCGCCGACGCATTCAACGGACGCGCCAGCGGAAACGCGCGCATCGCGCTCGCAAAAGGCGGCACGTCGCAAGTCGTCGCTGATTTCACCAACATCGACGTCGCTGGTCCACTGGCTGCGATCGCGGGCAGCGCAGTTCCACTCACGGGCCGTGCGACCGGCAGAGTCGACGTTAGTTTCCCGGGCACTGAATTCAAACTTGCGAGCGGAACGCTCACCACGAAACTGTCAGCCGAGGCAGGCCAGACCAGCGCCGACAGGATTCCGATCACCGGCGAAGTTTCTGTGCGTGCGGATCGCGGGCTCTTCGACATTCAGGCAGTGAACCTGCAAACACCCGCGACGCGCTTGAATGCCAGCGGCCGGTTCTCGTTCGAAGGCGATTCGAATCTGACGGTCGACCTCGCGTCTTCTGACGCGGAGGAACTTCACACGGTGCTCATCTCTTCGGGACTGTTACCGTCAGTCGAGGACGAGATGCGCAATCTGAAGTTGGGCATCGCCGGGCAACTCGCTTTCAACGGCAACATCCGGGGACGACTGGAGTCGCCGGATGTCTCCGGACGTTTCTCGCTCGGTACGCTGATGGTCCAGGGTGTCGAGCTTGGATCGCTCTCCGCGTCGATCGAAACGAACAGTCATGAGATCCGGATTCCTGATGGCCGTCTCACCGAACGAGACGGGGGCGGGATGCAGTTCTCACTGGTCGCCTCGCGGACCGAGAAGAACAAGACTTCTATCGACGCCACGCTCGATCGCATGAACGCCAGCGCATTGCTGGCGCTCTCGCCCAGCGGCGGCGAACAGATTGCGCCCGACACTGAAGGCGATCTTTCAGGCAAGATCAAGATCGACGGCATTCCCGGCGCGATGAATGGCAGCGCCGATCTGCGTCTTGGACCAGGCAAGCTCGGCGGTGAGCCGCTTCAGGCGATGACCGCGCGCGCGACGTTCAGCGGTTCCAGTGTCAACATCGAAAACGTCGACATTCGTCTGGTGGCGGGGCACATCGTCGCCAGCGGCACCTACAACACCGACAGCAAAGATTTCGATCTCCAGGGCAGGGCTGAAAACGTTCAGTTGGCGCGACTGGCCGCACTCGCCAGCAGGCCCGGGATGCCTGTTATCACCGGCGTGGCCGGGTTCGACGCACACATCAAAGGAAACTTGAACGTACCAGGTCTCGCCGGATACGTGATCACCGTTAACGGCGAGGCACGGGACGTGACGATCAACGGCCGCGCCGCCGGGAATGTCGCACTGAAGGGAACCACGCAGAACGATCGACTCAACCTGACGCTGACGTCCAGCATCCTTGGACCACCGCAGGTCGTCACCGCAGAAGTTAACCTTGCGGACGAGTTTCTCGCATCGAAGATCGATACAACGTTCACGAATGCCGATCTGACCAACCTGTTTCGGATTCTCGTGCCGGGCGCTGCCGTCAGGATTTCAGGTCGCGCAAACGGAACGATCTCGGCCAGCGGTAATCTCCTCAACGAAGACCAGGAGTTTTCGATCGCCGGTCTGTCAGGCTCGGCGAAATTCTCGGAGCTGAGTTTTAGTGTCGAAGACGTTCATCTCACCGCCACGACGCCTCTGGAGATCTCTTTCAAACCAAACGAGATCGATTTCAAACAAACGCGTTTCACCGGCGCCGGCACGAACATTTTGATCAACGGCACGATGGCGAGCGGCGCAGGTGGTACGCAGGCGCTCGCCGTCAACGGCGATCTCAACCTGCGCGTGCTGAACGGAATTTCGCCTGACTTCTTTTCCTCGGGCACGGCGCAAGTCGCCGTCACCATCGGAGGCACTTACGAAGATCCACGTGTGCAGGGTCGCGCTTCGCTCGACAACGCGTCGGTGTCGTTGTTGCTGCAGAACGATCGTTGGACCGTCTCGAATTTGAGAGGCGGCGTGAGGTTCACCGCAAACCAGGCGCAGATTGAATCGCTTACAGGTACGTTGGGTGGCGGACGCGTCGAAGCAAGCGGTGGCGCGTTGCTCGAAGGTTTCACGGTTTCGGCATTCCGGTTCAACATTCATGCAGACGAGGTCACGGTACCTTTCCCACCTGACTTCCGTTCGACGATGGACGCGGACGTCGAGATTCGAGGCTCGTCGCGCGAACAGTTGATCGGCGGTCTGGTAACTCTTCGTCGCACCGAGTACACGGAAGACATTGAACTTGCGGACTTGATCAGCACACGACGCGAGTCGATCGAAGAAGGGGCCGAGATTGAGCTCGCGCGCACTGCGTTGTTTGCGTCGTTGCGAGTTGAAGGACGAAACGCGCTGGTCGTGAGAAATAATCTCGCCGACCTGGTGGGCTCGGTATCACTCCAGTTGGATGGACCAGTCAACGATCCGACGATCTCCGGCCGGATCACCGCAACAAGCGGCACACTGAATTTCCGCAACGATCGCTACGACATCACGCGGGCGCTGGTGGACCTGCCGCCCTCGCGAAACGCCGATCCGATCGTCAACATTCAGGCCGAATCAACCATTCGCGGTTATCGCGTGATCGTTAGCCTTACTGGCCCGCTGACGCAGCCCCAGGCGGCGGTGCGTTCTGAACCAGCGTTGCCGCAGGCAGACGTCGTTGCGTTGATTACCACCGGACAACTTTCTTCCGGAGATACGAGCGCTTCGATCCTGTCTCAGTCGGAAGTCGGCGCGGCGACGAGTTTGTTGACGGACGCTTTGATCAACGCGCCGGCACAGCGCGCGACGAGCAAGCTTTTTGGTCTGACTCGTTTCGAGATCAATCCGGTGATCGGTGCTAGTGCGGGCTCGACGCCCGCCGCGCGTTTGACACTCGGAAGGCGAATCAGCAAGGAGGTCACGGTGACTTACTCGACGAACGTCACCTCCGATCCGAACCAGATTTTGGCGCTCGAATATCGCGTTTCCGATCGCCTATCGTTTGTTGCGCAGTTTGAACAGGCTTCCACCCGACGTTTAAGTTCACGCTCGAACAACTTCAATTTTGAGATTCGTTTCAGAAAGAGATTTTGAGCAAGGGGTGGATTCGTATTGTTGCGACTGATGTCCAGTATTCGCTTAGCGCCGGTAATCCTGCTCGTTTCTTTGTTTTTATCGAGAGCGCATGGCGCAGGTGTTAGCGAAGTCAGGCTCGAAGACTACGAAGGCCGGCAGATCGCGGGAGTCGAGCTGGTTTTCGAGGGTTCGCGTACCTTTCCGACGATCCAGGCCGAGTTCATGACGCTGTTGCGGGTCACGCCGAACACGCCGTTTTCGGCGGTCCGCGTGCGCGAGTCGTTACAGGCGTTGTTTGACTCAGGGCGTGTTGCGAATGCGCGAGTTGAGGTCGTTGACGAGGGAGCAAATCGTACTGGGCCAGTACGCTTACGTTTTGTCGTCACGCGTCAGGTTTTAATTACTGACGTCCGCATCGAGTTACCACCTGCGCCCGGAGACCCGCTTTCAGACGATGAGATTCGTGCGCGCTTAAATTTTCTCCAGCCTGGTACTCGTCTCACCAAACAACTGATCGCACGCAACGCGGATGAGATTCAGGTTTACCTGCGCGATCGCGGTTATTTCAACGCCACTGTCGAACCGGTTGAAGAGTTGGATCGAAGCGGCGTGCGGGCGAGTGTGACTTATAAAATTAACCCGGGCGAGCAGGCGCGCGTTGAGACTTTCGACATCGACATTGCCGGGTTCAATCCCGCGACCGTGCGCCCGACACTCGCGCTGCAAAACGGTACTCCGTTCACACGCGACGCTCTCGCTGCTGACGTGAAGAAGATTCGCGATGCGTTGGTCGCCGCGGAGTTTCTCTCGCCAGTGCTGGAAGACGCGCGAATTGAACGTGATCCCGAGAAGAACTCGATCAAGATCCGGTTGAAGGGTGTGCAGGGACCGAGGGTCAAGGTCGCCGTCACCAACATCGAGCTGAGTGAGAAGAAGCAGCGTGAACTGTTGCCGGTGAAACGCGAGGGAAACATCGATTTCTCGGCGATCGTCGAAGGCGCTCGACGGATCAGAAATGAACTTCAGGAAGATGGTTACTTTTTCGCAGAAGTAACCGAGTCGTGCACCGTCGCTAATCCCCCCGCCGATATCGGCGCCAACGGCACGCAGGAAACTTGCCAGAACCTCAATCCGCTCTCGTTAACGGGTAACAGCGTCGAGATCAAGTATGAGGTAGAGCAAGGCCGGCGCTTTCGGTTGAATGACATTCGCATCACCGGCACGAACAGGCTGACGTTTGAAGACGTGGAACCCAGCCTCAAGAGCCAGAAAGCAAATGCGATCGGCTTGATTCCGTTTCTCGGCTACGGCCGCGGTTACACGAGCCTGACGCTGCTGGAGCAGGACCGTCGAACTATTGAAGCGTTGATGCGCGATCTTGGTTATCGCAAAGCAAGAACGAACGTGTTGCAGGGCGTTTCAATCGACGGCGAGAACCTGATCATAACTTTCCAGGTGGAGGAAGGACCGCTCACGCGCGTGGCTGGCGTCGAGGTGAAAGGAAATCAGATTCACACCGACGAGCGAATCAGACAAGAGCTGGGCACCGTTATCGACGCGCCGTATTCGCGTTCGCAAGCGCGCGCCGACGGCGATCGCGTTGCTAATCTATATGCTCGCGAAGGATACGTCGATGTGCGTGTCGATTTTTCAGTCATCGAGTTGCCGAAGAAGGGCGACGACGAGCAGGTGCGACTCCTTTATGCGATCTCGAATGAAGGCGAGAAAGTTTTCATCAATCAGATCATCATCAACGGCGTCACCGGCGACCGAAATGCGCGCCGCAACAAGCGCAACGCGATCATGCGCGCCATTCCGCTGGCTGAAAACGACGTGCTGCGGGCGGATCGCATTTCGGAAGCAGAACGCGAACTGTATCTCACCGACGCCTATCGCCAGGTGATTATTCGCACCGAGCCTGCCGGTGAAACCGCCTCGGGTTATCAAAAGCGCGACGTAATCATCGACGTCGAAGAAAAGAAACCGCGCGTTATGGACTACGGAGGCGGTTATTCGACTGATGCGGGCGCGCTTGGTCTGTTTGAAATCAGCAACGTCAACTTGATGAACCGCTTGCGACACGGCGCGATGCGTTTGCGTGCGAGTCGCTTGCAGCAACTGGTCCGGCTCGAATATCTCGATCCGCGTTTCGCGCGCTACAACAAGACGGATTTTGCGCCACTGGCCGCGTCGGTTGAATACATGCGCGACTCGACGGTGACGCGTTTCTTCCGCTCGGCGATCGATCGCGGCACGATGGGAATCGTCCAAAGACTCGACGAAGACGGAAACCCGATCAACATCTTCGGCGAGCGGGTAAACGAGCCGACGATCAATCGCTTCACTGCGGCGTTGGAAACGCAGCGCGTGCTCGATCGCAAGTCGCGCACGATTGTTTTTGGCCGCATCAGTTACGAAGACGTGCGGCTTTACAATCTGGAGAGTCTCGTAGTCAGGCCGATTCTTGAACCCGACAAGAAGGTGCGCCTGGCGCGCATTGGCGCTTCGCTGGTGCGTGATACGCGCGAGAGATGCGAACGGGAGCTACTCCCAAGGCGGGTGCTCGATCAGGATGAACGGATCGGCGAGTCGGGCGAAGTTTGCCGTTACAACCAGGTGGATGCGACGGGCGGCGGTTTCCTGAGTGTCGATTATGCGGTTGCGCTGCGACAACTCGGCGGGAACATCTCGTTCAATCGCTTCCAGGCGACATATCGTCGCTACTACAAGATGCGCGCTCTGCGAAACACAGTGTTTGCGGGAAACATGACGTTGGGACTCGCGAACATCTTCAATCCGCGCGATCGCGACGAGAATGGGACGATTGACGAGATCGATCTGACGTTGCCGATCAGCGAACGTTTCTTCTCGGGTGGTTCGACGACTTTGCGCGGTTTCAGTTTCGAAGAGGCTGGTCCACGTGAAGTTGTTATTCCGTTGGGGCAGTTTCGGGATCAGGAGAATAACCTCGTTTTCTTGAATCCGTTCACGGTGCCGGTTGGTGGTAACGCGCTGGCAGTGGTTAACCTCGAAGCGCGAATTCCGCTGACGCGCTCTACGCAGGTCGTACCGTTCTATGACGGCGGCAACGTGTTTCGCCGCGTAGGCGAGCTGTTCGGCAAAGACGATCCGATTACGGTCCCGCCGACCAACACTCTGGAATTCATCAGGCAAACAAATCTGAAGACGCGTTGGTCCAATACTGTCGGTCTCGGTTTCCGCTGGACGACGCCGTTCGGAGGCGCTTTGGCAGTGGACTATGGTTTTCTGCTGAACCCGCCGGAGTTTCTGATCCCGCAGCGTGGTCCGAGTGGGATTAATTTTGACGGAACCCCCGCGGTGTTCCGGCTGCATCGCGGCGCTTTGCACTTTCGTATTACGCAAACGTTCTGAGTATGACGCGACTTGGATTCATTGGTGTTGTGGTTCTTGTTCTGGCAAGTGTTTCGCCGTGTGCGGCGCAACAGGTTGTCGACAAGATGGTCGCAACTGTGAACGCCGGGTTGAAGACTGACTTGATCACTTATTCAGATCTGATGTGGCAGTTGGCGCTGCAGCCAAACACGCCGCTCGACAATCCGAATTCAGCCGATCTGAACCGGGCGCTTCGGTTATTGATCGATCAGCGCTTGATCCTTCAAGAGGCCGAGAGGATACCGACAATCGTGCCCACGCCCGCGGAAATCACCGCCGAGCGCAACGAACTGGCGCGCAACTTCCGGACGCAGGAGGAGTTTCAGGAACGACTGCGGCGCGTGGGTCTGACGAGTGAACGGCTTGACGAGATCGTCGAGCAGCGTTTGAAGATGGAAAAATACCTTGATTTTCGCTTTCGAAATTTCGTAGTTATCAGCGAGAAGGAGATTACGGATTACTACAATCAGGTTTACGTTCCGCGGTTCAAGGAGCGATTTCCCGGCCGCATCGTTCCGACGCAGGCGCAGATAAAAGACGAGATTGAACGAAGCCTGGTCGAGGCGAAGATCGAATCCGATACCGATGCGTTTCTCGACACGGCGCGCGAACGGGCCGAGATTGTCACGTTGAGTCCGGTCTAAACAAGCGATGTCTCTTGAACGCCCAACAGTTGGTGTTGCCTTGTCCGGCGGGGCGGCGCGTGGCATGGCCCATGTCGGCGTGCTGCGTGCGTTAATCGAAAACAAGATTCCGATTGACTGTGTTGCCGGCACTTCGGCGGGGTCAATTGTCGGCGCTGCGTACGCGGCGGGCATGCCGATTGAAGAGATCGCCGAATTCGGACGAGGGTTGCGCTGGCGTCACATCGGGCGGATGACGATGTCGCGGCTGGGTGTGCAGAGTAACGAACGTCTCGAACAGTATCTGCGAGAGCGTTTGCCGGTAACGCGGTTCGAAGACCTGGCGATGCCGTTTGCGGCTGTGGCTACGGACCTTACGACCGGCACAGCGGTCGTGATGCGCGACGAGGGCGACATTCCGTTTGCGATTCGCGCGAGTTGTGCGATTCCGGGTTGGTATGTGCCGGTCGCTGACGAACAGGGCCGGCAGTTAGTTGATGGAGGATTGGTCGCTGTTATTCCAGTATGTGTGACTCGCGATCTGGGCGCTGACATCGTGATTGCGGTCGACGTAAATGCCGCCGGGGCGACGTTTATCGGTGCGACCGGTTCCGTAATCGGGGTCGTTATACAATCGCTACTTGTTGTGCAAAAGACTGCTTCGCGGTATCAGCTTGCCGCGGCGGATATCGTGATCACGCCGCAGGTCGGCCACGTTCGTTGGGACGAGATGGGCCTGGGCCGGGCGAACGAGTTGATGGACGCAGGTTACAAAGCCGCGATTGAACGCATGCCGCAGATTTTCGAACTCCTCGAGTCCTCATCTTTGAAATCCGCCGTTCTTTAATCGTTTACTTTAATCACACGAAACCAGGAAGCACTGAAGGTTGGTTGGCGCATTGTCAATGTCAATCGAAGTCACATCTGTACCTGATCGGCGGCGGATCCGTGTGCGATTTGCGCCGATGGTCATCACTTTACTGCTTACGGTGCTCGCGCTTGCGGGCGACGCGTTGGTCCGTTCCTACAATTACCACGCACAAATCATCGATGCGCGACTCGCTGGAGGATATCTGACGAGCCGACCGGGTCTTTACGCCGCGCCGCGTGTGCTTCAGGCCGGGCAGAAATTCACCGTCGAGAAATTGGTCGCGACACTGCGCCGCGCGGGTTATCTGGAATCGACGGCCAGTGGCGTTTGGAGTGGCAGTTTCACTGCGAAAGGCGCTGTGGTTGAGATTCGGCCAACGAGTCAGATAACTAACCAACCGCGTCTCGTGCGGGTGACGTTTGAAGGCGAACACATCGTGGAACTGACTGGTGATGGCGTCGGGCTGGAGTTGTTCACGTTGGAACCGGAGATTCTGTCGAACGATCTCTCGTCGAAAGCAGGCAAGCGCGAGATCCTCGCCTATAACGAGATTCCACCAGTGCTCGTGCACGCGATTCTCTCAATCGAAGACCGACGCTTCTTCGAGCATTCGGGCGTGGATGTCAAGGGCCTGGCACGCGCGCTCCTTCGCAACGTAAGTGATGAAAAAATCGGTCAGGGCGGATCGACAATCACGCAACAGCTCGTCAAGAACACATACCTGACGCCGGAAAAGACGTTTCGCCGTAAATATGCGGAAGCCATGCTTTCACTCGCGCTGGAGCAACGGCTTTCGAAGCAGGACATTTTTGCGCTCTACTGCAATGAGATCTATCTCGGTCAGCGCGGGGCCGTTGCGGTTCGCGGTGTGAAAGAGGCGTCGCGCGTGTTCTTCGGCAAAGAACTGGACCAGATCTCGCTCGCCGAAGCAGCGTTGCTCGCCGGGATGATTCAGAGTCCCGCCCGTTACTCGCCGGTGCACCATCCCGACGCGGCGCTGGCGCGACGGAATATCGTGCTGGGCGCGATGCGCGACAACGGCGCCATTACGCAGGACCAGTTGTCGTCAGCTTCTGCGGAACCGGTTGCGCTGGCGCCGGATCGCAGTCTCGACAATTCGCTGGCACCGTATTTTGTGGATTACGTAAATCGCGTCGCGCAGGCGGAGTTCGAAACGTCGGGAGAGTCGCAACGGATCTACACGACGATTGATCTGGAACTTCAGCAGCTTGCGGAGCAGGCGTTAAAGCGACAAATGGACCGGCTCGATAAGGTGTACGCCGGGCGCAACGTGAAGCCGCAGGCTGCGCTGGTCGCGATGGATCCGCACACGGGTAACGTGCTTGCGATGGTTGGCGGACGCAATTACGCCGAGTCGCAACTCAATCGCGTCACGGACGCGCATCGCCAACCCGGGTCGACGTTCAAGCCATTCGTTTATGCCGCCGCGCTCGAAGATGGAATGTCGCCAATCCAAACGTTCATGGATGCGCCGCGCGAGTTTGTTTACGACCGGAACAAGACGTATCGCCCGGCAAATTACGGCGGCGGTTACTCGATGCGCGAAGTGACGTTGCGTGCCGGTCTCGTTAAATCGCTGAACGTCGTGACGGTGGACGTCGCGTTGCAAACAGGTCTCGCGCGCATCGCGAACCTCGCGACGCGGTTCGGTTTGCCGAAGCCGGAACGTTACCCGGCGCTGGCGTTGGGAACAGAAGAAGTCACGCCGCTCGAACTGGCGACGGCGTATTCGGTTTTCGTAAACGGCGGACTACGTATCTATCCGAAAGTGATCGCGAGCGTGTCTGAACCGCCGGGCACGCACAACTTGCCGCCGACGGAGCAGGTGATCAGTCCGACGACGAGTTACATGATCACGAACATGCTGGCTGCGGTGATCGACCGTGGCACGGCTCGCAAAGCTCGCGGTGCGGTTCCAGGTACAGCAATCGCAGGCAAAACCGGCACATCGCGCGATGGTTGGTTTGTCGGATACTCGCAGAATCTCGTGTGCGCGGTTTGGATTGGTTTTGACGACAACGCGCAGCTTGGTCTGACGGGCAGCGAAGCGGCGTTGCCGGCGTGGGCCGAGTTCATGCAGGAGGCGGTTGCCGTCAGGCCGGATCTTGGCGGGTCGAATTTCGAATGTCCCGAAGGGATCAAGTTTGTCGAGATCGATTCGACAAATGGATTGATCTCGACGGTGTGGTGTCCGCTGCGTGAGTTGATCGCGGTGACGGAACGAACGTCACCGCATCTCGAGTGTTACTTTCATGGGAACCTGCCATTGCGGACCAGCCCGTTTGCTGAGGAGTGAGCTTCGCTCAACGCTCGAGGATTACCTGCGCGATCGCGTGCTGCGTCGTGTGCGACATTGAAAGGTGCGCCTGCGTCGCGTTGAACTTTTCGAAAACGTCCAATACTTGCCCGGTGAAGATCAGATAGGGCGCGCCGCTCTCGCGCGCCGCGATTTCCACGTCCTGCCAACTGATTCCGCCACGCCATCCCGTTTGCAGTGCTTTCAGTGCTGCTTCTTTCGCCGCGAAGCGCGCGGCATAATGCTGCGCTGCCACGACGCCGCGACTGTCGCAGTAAGCTCTCTCTCGCTCCGTGTAGACGCGTTCGACGAACCGCGGCGTGCGCAGGAGCACTTCGCGAATTCGTGCAACTTCGATAATGTCTATGCCGATGGAAACGATCACGAGTGATAACCAGCTAGCCGTACATGGGTTCTACTGGCGCGAGCTCGACGGCATTCGCGCTCTTATTTGTGCGCCTCTCGAGCAGGATGGATTTGTTAACGGCTTTTCCACCCGTCTCGGCGGCGTCAGCGACATGCCGACGAAAGCGCTGAGCCTCGCGGGATTCAACGAGGATCGAGCGGAGAACATTCTGGAGAATCGTCGTCGCTTTCTCAAGCTTTTTCCGGGTGAGTGGTCCCTCGCGGGTTGCTGGCAGGTTCACGGCGCGGACGTTCGCGTCGTGAATGCGATTGAGGAAGCGAAGCCGGCGGAAAACCAACTCGGCGACACGATCTATTGCGACGTGATCGTCAGCAACGTGCCACAGGTACTGGCGGGGGTCAAGACCGCGGACTGTGTGCCGATCCTGCTTGGCGATCCGGTGACGGGCGCGTTCGCGGCGGTCCATGCGGGCTGGCGCGGGACGTTGGCGTCGGCTGTGCTCGTCGCTGTTGGACGAATGCGCCAGGAGTATGGAACAAAATCGCAAGACCTGCGTGTCGCGATTGGCGCTTCCGCTGGTCCATGTTGTTATGAAGTCGGACCTGAAGTGATCGATGCGTTCACCGAGAAGTTTGGCGACACTGGATTATTCGCATCGACTCGGCCCGGTCATGCCAAGATCGATCTCTTGAAAGCCAACACAGATCAGTTGAAATCCGTGGGAGTCTTGTCGCAAAGAATACACGTGGCGCCGATCTGTACGATGTGCCGCACGGATCTATTTTTCTCTTATCGCAAAGAGAAAACCTTGAACGGGAAAGTTGGCCGGCTAATGGCGGTGGTGGGCCTTACTCCACGTTGAGCCACATCTTCACTTCGCGCGTGACTGGCGGAAAGCACGACTCGTCATTACACGCCTGAAAACGCAACTTGCCTTTGATCTCGCCGGAACCGCCTGAGTAGTTCGCGGGAACGGTTACGGGAAAGCGAATCATCGTGCGACCTTCGTAAACAGCCACCTTGCTCTTCGAAAACTTCAGACTACGCATCAACGCGCGTGGATACGTGATGGGTCCTACTGTCATGCCTGACGGTGTTTCAACATCGAGCTTGGTCGCGATCAGAAACTTGTCGAGAGGCTTGTTCGATTGCACGTGAAGTCCTTGTGGTATGTCCATCACCACGACCGCCTTGACCACGCGGCCCTTTTTCGTTTTGTCGGGAGCGAGGGAACCGCTCAGCTTCACGGCGTCAGACGATTGCGGCAGCGGGGTTGAATAGAACGTCGCAGGAATCAAGAGAACTGCGATGAAGAGGGCAGCTTTGCTAAGCGGCGAGTGTTTAATCATTTGTCTGTGCTCAAGCTCCGATCGAATTGATGTTAATAGGTGTTCCCTGGCGTGCGGCAAGTTGCCCGCAGGCGGCAAAAATGTCGCGTCCGCGTGGGCGCCGCACGTAGACGTGAATTCCCTTGGATTCCAGAATGTTTTTGAACCGGTCGACAGTCTGATCCAGAGAGGGTTGATACGGCAACGGCTCGGCAGGATTGTGTGGAATCAGGTTAACTTTCGCCTTCAGTCCATGCCGGTTTAGCAGGTTTGCGAGTTGCCGGGCGTGTTCGTCTTCGTCGTTGACGCCTGCGAGCATCACGTACTCGAACGTGACGCGTTCGTTTGGCTTCAACGTCTTTTCAAATTCCTTGCAGGCGCTGAGCAACTGTTCGAGCGGCCATTTCTTGTTGATGGGCATCAACTCGTTGCGCAGTTCGTCTGTGGGAGCGGCAAGCGAGATCGCGAGATGCGGCCGATCCGAAGCTTTTGCGAGTTCGAGTATGCGTGGGACCACTCCGGCCGTTGAGATCGTCACGCGATTGGGCACGATGTGAAGTCCCTGCGCGTCGGCCATCACGCGCAGCGCCTGCAACAGTGAATCGAAGTTTAGAAACGGTTCGCCCGCGCCCATGCCGACGAGGTTCGTGCCCCGCGGTGGTTTCACGCCGGCTCCATATGCGTCGTTCAGAGCAATGACGATTTGTTCCACGATCTCGCCCGCGGTTAATGAACGCAACAAACCGAGTTGGGCCGTCAGGCAGAACGTGCACTGCAAAGGGCAACCTGATTGTGATGAGAAGCAGATCGTGTCGCGGCGTTCCTCCGGAATGAAAACTGTTTCGACCGGGAAACCATCGTGCGTCTTCATCAAATAGCGCCGCGTGCCGTCTTCCGAAAGGTAACGCGATTCGACCGTCAGTGATGACGCACGCGCCACTTCGCTCAACCGGGCGCGGAAGTCTTTCGGCAGGTCAGTCATCTCATCGAAACTGCGCAAACGGCGGTGCTGCAACGCCGCGAATATCTGCCGCCCGCGGTACGCCGGTTCACCCATCGTTTCGACAAACGACACAAGCTCCGCCTGACTCAATCCTGTTAATTCCGCCCCTTGTTTCATCGTCGTTA
Source organism: Pyrinomonadaceae bacterium (assembly GCA_025923035.1). Classification (GTDB taxonomy): domain Bacteria; phylum Acidobacteriota; class Blastocatellia; order Pyrinomonadales; family Pyrinomonadaceae; genus PSRF01. Next base: position 20,483 of record JAICGQ010000022.1, read on the forward strand.
TCTTAGCATCTGGCGTCTGCGGTGGCATTTCAGGGAAGGGAAGGGAACGCGTACGTGACGTACGCGTAATACCAACCATGATCACGCGTGAGCGGACTATCGCGCTAACCGTCTCGTTGCTGTTTGGAATGGCCGCATTTGTGTATGGACTGCGGTGGTTGGAATGGTTTACGACGTTTCATCCGGTGCGCTTCACTGCGGACCATCACCCACCCTCTGGCGGGGCGAATGTTTGGTTCACGACTGCCGACGGCTATCGTCTGAACGGCTGGTACTTCGAAAGTCAGATGCAGCCGAGGACGGCGACTGTCGTTTTCTTTCATGGAAACAGCGGCAATATCTCCGACGTGGGCTGGTTGGGCCAATGGTTCGCCGAGCGAGGGTTCAACGCGCTGCTGGTGGATTATCGGGGTTACGGTGCGAGCGAGGGCGAACCTGGCGATGAAGCATGGCTTTACAAGGACGGCGATGCGGCGATTGGGTTCGTTATGAACGAGAAAGGCGAAGATGCGCAGAGGATCGCTCTTTATGGGACGTCGCTCGGGACGACGGTGGTCGCAGATATTGCTTCACGCCGTGACGTTGGAGCGTTAATTATCGAATCCGGTCTCAGTTCAGCAAGTTCACTCGCCAACCACAGGTTCGCGTGGTTACCGCAAAGTCTGCACTTCCTCGGGAAGAACGACTTCGAATCAGCGCGTAAATTGCGAAGTGTGAGATCACCGGTCCTGATCGCGCACGGCGATCCCGATCCGGTTATTCCAGTCAGCGAAGCGCGACTGCTTTATGAGGCTGCGCATGAGCCGAAGCAGATACTGATTTTTCCCGGTGCGGGTCACAACGTTTTTGGTTCCGTCGGTGACCCGTACCTGAATCAAGTAGCAGATTTCATCCGCGAGTCGGTGAGAAATGCTCCGTAGTTCACGGCGCGATGGTGAACGTCGCGGACGGGGTTATCATTTGTCCCGTCACGTGGTCGCGGATGCGGATCTGAATCTCGTAATCGCCGGGTGTAAGTGAACGGCTGTCAATCAAACGCGTCAACGTGATACGCCCGCCCGCGTCGTTGATCTGGAGCCACTCTTCCGTTTGTTTGCTAATTTCCTTTCCACCTTTCAGCAAAACGTATTCAGCGTCGGCTGCGGGACGCAATGTCGTTTGATCGATGGCGGCGTTGTAGACCTGGAGATACACGCCGACCGGATCGTTACGACGGAAAACACGCGCGACATTTGGGACGACTTTGTTTGTGCCGATCACAAACTGGCTGGTGTTTGGTACCGCTTCCAGTTTTTCAAGCTTCGCCGCGAGTATGACGTCAGAGGCTGACAGACGATCCTCGGGATACTGCGGCGCCTCAAACCCGATGCGACGCACACCCATCGCTCCTGACTGCGTATCACGCACGATGATGTCGATCTTGTGGCGTCCGGGCTCGATCGTGAATGCGCGGCCGTAGGCAGACTTCTTCATGCGCGTGGTGCTCAACTCTTCCGTCGTAGCAGTTGTGCTCACCGCGTCTTCAAACTTTCCAACCCTGCGGTTGGCAACGCTCGTTACCGAAGCAAAGATGTTCATGCGAGCAGTTTGCAAACCGCCGCTGTCGGTGAAACTGAGCTGCGTGTTGTCGGTTTGAAGGGTAAGAAACGCTATGACACGATTAGGACCGAAGCGAAAGAATGCGAGCTGCGCGTCGAAGTCGATCGTGCTGTCGTCAACGGTGGGCGTGTTTGTGCCGGTTCCGACGTAGCTGCGAGTGTTTGGTTGGTCCGCTCCAAGTCCGCGCATCAGGTCCATCACTTCAAAAGGCGAATCCTCCGCGCGCCGGTAATTTGCGAGGCCATAACCGCCGAGATTCATCAGGCGGTCAGCGCGAGTTTCCATGCCCGTCAGCTCGGCTAAGGTTGGACCACCACCCATGTGAATCAACGCGTCCTTTTCGTCAGGATTACGCGCCAGCCGGTACTCGCCCGTCCCAGTTGGATCGACAAACTCGAGTTGTACACCGCTTCTGACGTTGGGAAGGTAGCGATAGAACCAACGTTCGAATGGGTAAGTCGTGGTTGAGCCGCCGCCTTCCCACGACTCGCGCTCGTACGCGCCGCCGGTCGGGTGCGACTCTATCGAGTCGGGCTTGCCGAACTTGATATAGATGCGGCCGCGATCCGTCATTCGCCCGGGTTTGCCGGACGAGAAGTGCTCGTTGGCGTAAGCGACGCGCTCGTAAAACTGTTCCTTGAATTCGTTCTCTTCCGTGTCGGGATCGGGATCGCGGCTGCGCCAGACGTCCTCGATGAATTTGTCGCGTTCGTCGTCGGTGGCGAGTTTCTTCCATGCGTCGCGTTCCGATTGCGTAAGTATCGCATCGTGATCGGTAACCCACTGCTTGTAGGCTTTGTTGGGTTCCTGCTTGACCTTACGCTCTTTTTCTTCCGGATTTTGTTTCTGTTGTTGAGCGGGAATGGTCAGTGACGATATGGAAACGAGGATAAGAACGGCGACAATGCGTCGGGCCTTCGAGGCAGACATAGACGTCTCCCTTCAGTTGGAGTTGATAAAACCGTGGCGGGGAGACCTTGCTTGTATCTTGTGCCTTTTCGCGGCTACTGAACGACGGTGAACTTTTGCGACGGAGACAACGACTGGCCCGTGACGCGGTCACGAATGCGAATCGCTACTTCATACTCGCCGACGCCGAGGTTTCGTGTGTCGATCAAACGAGCGAGTGTCAGGCGTTGACCGGAATCGCTTAATCCCTTCCAGTCTTCAGCCATCTTACCGAGTTCCTTGCCGTCTTTGATCAGCGCGTATTCGACGTCGACCGACGGTCGCAGAGTCGTTTGATCGATTCCGGCGTTGTAGATCTGCAGGTAAACGCCAACCGGCGCGCCGCGATGGTAAACACCGGCAACGTTCGGAATCACCTTTGTCGTGCCAATCACGAATTGGCCCACGGCAGGTTGATCGTTGAGACTCTCGAGTTTCGCGGCGAGAATCATCGTCGAAGTCGAGAGCTTCTCGCCGTCATACTTCGGCACTGTGAAGCCGAGTTGCTTCAATCCGGTCGCGCCGGAAGCAGTGTCGCGAACGATCACGTCCACTTTGTAAGTACCGGGCGCGAGCGGAACGGCTTTCTGGTACGCAGACTTGCGATCGCGAGCTTCGCTGAGTTCTTCAGCGGTCGCAGTCGTTACAACCGGGTCTTCAAAGATGCCGACGCGACGTCCGGCAACTGACGTGATGCGCGCGAAGATGTTCATGCGCGCCTGCTGCAAACCGCCGCTGTCCTGGAAGACGAGATCTTTGTTCTCGGCTTGAATCGTGAACGCCGTAATCACGCGTTCGTCAGACTGGCGGAAGAAATCGATGCGCAGATCGAAGTTCAACGGGTTCTCTTCGACGATACCGGTGTTGACCGCCGTCGCGAGATCGTTGAATTTCACTTGCGGTGGACGGCTCAGGTCCGCCAGCATTTGCAGACGCGAGAACGGGCTGTCCTGCTCGCGTTGATACATCGGGTTACCGATTCCGCCCGAATACATGATGCGGTCGGATTTATCGGTTAGTCCTAACTGCTCGGAAAGCGTCAAGCCGGCGCCGGGAATCATCAGCAGCGCGTCTTTTTCGTTTGGATTGCGTGCGATGCGATACTCGCCGCTGCCCGTAGGATCGACGA
>JAICGQ010000023.1 GCA_025923035.1 Pyrinomonadaceae bacterium
GGGCGCCGCTCCGACGCGTTCGAATTTCCCGTTCTTGAGATTTCGAAATAGCAGCGTTTGCTGAGCGTAACTCGTGCCCCACTGATGATTATCAACCTCCGGATAAACGTGACCATTGGCGACGACCAGGTCTTCCCAGCCATCGTTGTCGAAGTCGAGAAAACTTGTCCCCCAGCCGAGGAATGGAATGGAAGGTTCACCGAGTCCGGTCTGAAACGTGACGTCAGTGAAGTTACCCTCGCCTTCGTTGCGGTAGAGCGTGTTTGAATCGTCGGAAAAGTTTGTGATGTGGAAATCAACCTGACCATCGTTGTCGTAATCCCCAATTGCTAACCCCATCCCGGCTTGTTCGCGGCCGTTTTCGTTCAATGCGACGCCTGATTGATAACCCGTCTCTTCGAATGTGCCGTTGCCTTTATTTATATAGAGCTGGTTTGGGGTCGAGTCGTTAACGACGATCAGGTCTAACAAATCGTCTGCGTTTGCGTGTACGAAGGAAGCCGTGAAGCCGTAATACCGTTGCGGGTCGTCGACACCGGCCTTTTTTGAAACGTCTTCGAAAGTGCCATCCGGTTTTTGATGATAAAGAGTATCGCCCTCACCGGTTAGACCACGTGGTCCACACATCACCGCGACGCCGCGAAACTGACAGAAGTTCTGGCCCACGGTTGCCGTTGCGCCCTTTGTGGCGTCAGTCGGGCTGGGCGGCAACTTGTCGAAGTCGAGATCGACATAACCGGGAACAAACAGATCGAGACGGCCATCACCATCGTAATCGCCCCAGGTCGGTCCCGTGCTCCATCCTTTGCGAGCGACGTTGAGTTTTTCGGCGACATCGGTGAACGTTCCATCACCGTTGTTGTGATAGAGACGGGAGACGCCGAGATTGCTGACGAACAGATCGAGTTTGCCGTCGTTATCGTAATCGGCGACGGCGACGCCCATTCCCCAGCGTTCATTTGCCACACCCGCTTTGGTTGTGACGTCTTCAAACTTCCACCCACCCCGGTTCCGGTAGAGCGCGGATCGCGGCGGCTTTTCCTTGCCCTGAAGCGCCGAGGTTGTCGATCCGTTTAAGAGGTAAATATCGAGCAATTCGTCGCCATCGTAATCGAACAGCGCCACGGCGCCGGATGGCGTCTCGAAGATGTAGTTCTTCTGCGTAGTGCCCGAGCGATGGACGAAGTCGCGCAGAGGAGTCTTGTCTGTGACGTCAGTAAACACGACGGGCGCATGTGGATCCGTCACGTCAACTGTGCGTTTGCTCTTGTAGTCTCGAGCAGCGCCCGTGGAAACGCCTCCCGTCGGTTGCTGAGGCTGAGTTGTTTTGGGCGGAGTTTGACCTTGCAGAGCGCAGACGATCAGAACGAGCAGCAAGCCTGATGCGATAGGTCGTGAGCGCCGGCGATTGTCATATCTACTGTTCATCTGAAAAAGCAGAGAACTGTCGCACGAGGTCTTCCGTGTACCGGGTTGAGCCGAGTTTATCCGCGGCGAAACGGACGGCTGCTTCGACCGGCGCCAGAACGTTTCCTTTGGGAAGGACGACCGCGGCCTTTACCAGGTCAACGAACGAGTCATCGTCTCCATAATAACCAACGTTTTGATTCTTCTTTTGCTTCTGAGCTGAGCGAATAGACAACAGCGTTTCCTCTCCGCTACGACCCAGACCTTCGACCATTCTTTGGAGTGGGGTTTCAAGCGCCAGGGCTAGAATCGAATTGGCCATCTGTTCTTCATCTGAGAGACTGAACTCGCGCAGGTGTGTTGCGGCATTCACGAGGGCCAAATGTTCGGCGGGCACAACTCCGTCTTGTATAGCGCCGTAATATAGTCTGAGCAGCCATTCAAACAACCGAGTTCTCTTTTGACGTTCTGCGTCGGTGCGACCTCCTGACCTGACAACAGCCACGCCCGCGACGAGTTTCCCGAGACGTTCTGTAAACTTCTCTCGATCATAATCACTCGTGGTTATCTCGATCGCGGTTTTTATCTCTTGAACGCGTGAGGCGAGTAGATGATTCGCGCCTTGTCCGTCAACGATAGTTGTGTCGTACTCGTCGATAATGACTTTCTTTGCCCTTCCTAATTCATTGACGGCAACATCTCCTAATTGCCGCTCGTCTTCGCTCAAAATCACGGTGCCTCCAGTGAGGACGCCGATATCTTTGAGCATCTCCTTTCTGCGGTCGCCGTATCCCGGCGCCCTCACTACGACAAATTTTTGGTTCCAGGCAATGACATTGGTCAATGCCGCCTGTTCTATGTCCCCCGCAATGACTACAAACTTTTCGTATTTAGTCTCATTAGATGCGCCCAGCTTCAGAACTTCAAACGAAGATAGAATTCGTTTTTCGGTGATGAGAATGTACGGGGAATCAAAAACGACCCTTCTGTTCTCGTGATCCGTAATGAACTCGGGTGCGAGATACCCGCGATCAAACTTTAGCCCTGGCACAATCTCGATTTCTGTTTCCCGCCCTGGCTCAATGACGACCGGCCCGCCCCAACCAACTTTCGAGATCGCCTCGGAAAGCAGATCCGCAACCTCCTTATCGCCACTATGGACCTGGAGAAATTTGGAGACGTCTTTCTCGGCCAACGGCTTGCTGCTCTCGGAAATTTGAGTTGAGACCCGTTCGAGGCACTGTAGGAGATCGCGGGCCAATCGTTTTGGGTGCGCCTTTTGCGCGATGGCCTGCAAACCCTCCATGAGTATCGTCGCAGCTATTTGCGTCGCAATGTCTGCGACACCGCGTTCCCAAAAAGTTTCCTCCAACTGCTCCTTGATGTCGGCGATCAAGGTATTCAACTGAGGAATGTCCTGAGGTGATTTAGTTTTCTTTCGCGCCTCGGGAACAGTTGAAATGCGCTCGGGCTGTGCAGACGTTTTGTTACTGGCAGAAACGGTAAAGGCGTTCTCGATAAATGAGGCGAGCTGGTCTAATACTTCTTCCTGGCGCCCCCACGTCATGTTAACGAGTGGATCAGCCGGGTCATTGATCGATTCGAAATCGGCGATTTCAGTCTTCGTAAACCGAGATGGGCTGAGGATGAGTGGAACAATGATGGCTCCGTCCTGTTGAGCGGCGTTGAGCAGTGGAGGCACCTCGCCGGTCGCGATGAAATCCGAAGCCAGAAAATTTGCACTTACCAGGAGAACAGCCACTTTCGTGGAGTTGATTGCAGAGGCGATCTCCTCTTTCCATTTTTTACCGGGCTCGATCTTTGAATCGTCCCAGATATCAATTTCCAGGTCGCGCTGAAGCGGCTTTAAGTGGACGCGGAGTCGTTCTAACCAGGCTGTGTCCTGACGACTGTAGCTGACGAAAACTTTGGTCCTGTTGAATTTGCGACTGGGCATTTAAATCTCAACCACCGAAAGCTGACTCACTTGCAGCGCAGTGCGACCACGGATCGACCTTGTAGCTTTTCGAGCAGGAAGGTAGCAAGCAATCCTACCACGATCAGCATAACCGAGACGCCTGTTGGGGCAATCCGGCGAAGCCTCATCTCACGAAAAATTTTGACAAGCATTAGTTTCAGAAGTACTTTGAACGCTGCTCATTAATACAGGCTCGCACCCTCAAGTCCTCGTAAGGAGAACCTATGAACTACGAAATACCAACCCTCATTGAAGTCCGCGAATATGAAGCGGTGGTGCTCCTTGACCTCGACGAGGTAGCAGCCGGCTGCAAGATTTGTGCGACCGGTGGAAGCGGCACGGTCGATAGTTCGCGAGGGCTTTCGAGACCAACCGAAACCGGACGGTGGGAGCGTCCGAGCAACGGCCTTAGTAGATAACACCGGCTCATCTTAGTTGCCTTACGATCCTTTTTTGGCAAGCTTCGTCGCATAATCGGAACCGGTATTGGTGGAAGAGCGTGCGAGAAGCAGCCAAATGAAACCACGTCAACTCATACTAACTCTCGCGTTACTTATCACTTTGGGCCGAGTATCTGCCGCAGTCGCGCAGCCATATTCGCCGGGAAAAGACGCCCAGCAGGAAAAAGTCGACGCGCTGTTTGCTCAATGGGACAAGCCCAACTCACCGGGCTGTGCCGTAGCCATCATCAAAGATGGCCAGGTGCTTTACAAACGCGGCTACGGCATCGCCAATCTCGACTACGACATTCCGATATCCTCAAAAACCGTTTTCAATATTGCCTCAGTGTCGAAGCAGTTCACTGCGCTCAGCATCGCGCTGCTGGCGCGACAAGGTAAGCTCTCGCTGGATGATGACATTCGCAAGTACTTGCCCGAGATGCCGCCGTACTCCACTCCAGTGACGATTCGCCGGCTCATCGATCACACCGGCGGCGTCCGCGAGTATTCACATTTAATGCAGTTGGCCGGAATCAGATTCCAGGACGCGACGACTGACGAGATCTACAACATCATTGCTCGCCAGATGGAGCTGAATTTCAAACCCGGCGACGAGTATCTCTACAGCAACTCCGGATACTTTCTGCTTGCGCGAATCGTGCAGAAAGCCAGTGGGAAAACTTTGCGCGAGTTTGCCGATGAGAACATCTTCAAACCCCTCGGCATGAGTGCGACGCGCTTTCATGACGACAAGTCGGAAGTCATCAGAAATCGGGCCACGGGATATTCGTCACGAAGAGACGGCGGGTTCGGTGCAGAAACAACGAATTTTGAAACCGTCGGTGACGGTGGTCTGTTTACGACGATCGACGACTTGATTCTTTGGCACCGTCAGGATTTGATCCGCGAACCTCTAACTCGCGGAACGCTCAATAACGGTGAGAAGATCGATTACGCCTTCGGCCTGGACATCGACACGTATCGAGGCCTGAATACAATCGGCCACGGTGGCGCCTTCAACGGGTTCAACGCCGACATGATCCGTTTTCCCGATCAACGATTCACCGTCTATTGTCTTTGTAATCTTTCAAACATCGAGTCGGGCCGGCTGACGCGACAGGTTGCCGACATTTATCTCGCCCGCGAATTCAAACCAGAGACCAGCACTAACGCTTCGGAGGCACCGAAGGCGGTTCAAGTTTCCGAACGGGATCTCGCCCTCGTAACCGGTTCGTACTTCAACTTCGCGAACAATAATTTCAGACGGCTGTATGTGAAGAACGGTAAGCTTATGTACTCGCGCGGGAGTAGCGAGAGCGAATTAGCTCCGCTCGGCAACAACCGCTTTCTGATGCTTGGTGTTCCGGATCGAATCGAGATCAGCTTCAAATCGCCGCGGCCGGGCGCACCGCGGCAAATGTTTACCGCTGCGAACGGCAAAGTCTTCATCATCCACGACGCGGTCAAAGAGGCTACTTACACGCCGGCGCAGCTTAAGGAATTCACCGGCACGTTTCACAGCCGCGAGATCGACGCGACGTATGCTATCAATGTCAAAGACGACAAGTTAGTGTTGACAAGAAAGAACGTTGACGGCGCTACGGAAATGGTGATGCAATTCGCGGACGCCTTTTCCGCAACAGGCACTGGCGGTATTCGCTTTACTCGTGACGGTCAAAACCACGTAAACGGTTTTCTGTTGACCACCGGCCGCGTCAGAAACCTCCGGTTTATCCGGTCCCTATGAAGCAACTCTCTAACTGGCGCCCGCCCCAACACTGGATTCGCATCACGACGATCGACATGCATACGGGCGGCGAACCGTTGCGCGTCATTATCGATGGTCTGCCCCCAATAGACGGTCGCAACGTGCTCGAAAAGCGACGTTACTTCCGCGATCACTACGATCACCTGCGACGCGGTCTGATGTGGGAACCACGCGGCCACGCAGACATGTACGGTGCTGTGATCACTCCATCGACCGATGCTGATTTCGACGTCTTCTTTCTTCACAACGAAGGTTACAGCACGATGTGCGGGCACGCGATTATCGCGCTCGCAAAACTCGCGGTCGAAACAAACCTCGTCAGTAAGAACGAGATCACGTTCAACGTTCCCGCCGGTCGCATCCTGGCCCGCGCGGTTGTTTCGGAAGGCCACGTAATTGAAACGTCGTTTCGCAACGTGCCGTCTTTCCTTTACCTTCGCGACGAGCAGGTCGAGGTGGACGGGATCGGCCCCGTGCGATTTGACGTCGCATACGGCGGCGCATTTTATGCCTTCGTCAATGCGGAAGAAGTTGCGTTGGAACTCGTTCCGGAGAACGCGTCGCGTCTCATCGACTACGGTCGCAGGATCAAGCACGCGGTGATGGCGAGGTTCGAGATTACGCACCCGATGGAACCGGATCTCAGTTTTCTTTACGGCACGATCTTCACTGGACCAGCACATGACCCCGCACACCACAGTCGCAATGTCTGCATTTTCGCCGACGGCGAGCTCGATCGATCGCCGACGGGCAGTGGCGTCAGTGCCCGCGCGGCGTTGCATTTCGCTAAGGGAGAGTTGCGGCGGAATGAACGTGTCACGATCGAGAGCATTCTCAGCAGTACGATGTCGGTCAAAGTGGTGGAGCTAACGAAGTTTGCACAGTACGATGCGGTGATACCGGAGGTCAGCGGCACCGCCTCGATTACCGGCCGCAACGAGTTTTATTTCGACCCCAACGATCCGTATTCAAATGGATTCATTCTCAGGTAAGATTATCTCGCTCTATCGATGCTCGTAGAAGTAGCCCAGGGACACAAACTCGCCTTTCAAAACCTAACAGGAATTTAGGCGGCCTTTCTCGGAATGCCACTTAGTGAAGGTATAAAACTGGGGCGTTACGAAATCCGCGCTCACATCGGCACGGGTGGGATGGGCCAGGTGTACCTGGCGCAGGACACGAGTGAGTTGGACCGCACGGTGGCCATCAAACTTCTGCCTGCCTCAGTCGCCGCTGATCCGAAATGGATGCAGCGATTTATCCGCGAAGCAAGAACAGTTTCCAGTCTCAATCATCCGAACGTGCTGACCGTCTACGAGTTTGGCGTGCACGACTCAACCCGTTTCATGGCGATGGAATACGTTGACGGCGTGACGCTGCGCGACCACTTGAACGGCGAGCGTTTGAATCTTCACGAAGTGCTGGACATTGCGATGCAGGTCGCCGCGGCGTTGAATGCCGCGCATGAGGCGCACGTGATCCATCGCGACATCAAGCCGGAAAACATCATGCTGCGCCGGCGCGACAGTATCGTTAAGGTGCTCGACTTCGGTTTGGCGAAGCCCGTTAACCAGGGTAACGATTCCGCCCCAGCCAGTTCGGTAGTGCAAACAGAAACCGGCATTGTGATGGGGACGGTCAGTTACATGTCTCCCGAGCAGTCTCTGGCGCTGAAGACGCTCGACTATCGCACCGACATCTGGAGCCTTGGCGCAGTGCTCTATGAGATGGTTGCAGGCCGCGTTCCTTTTGAAGGCAAAGATGTATTGGACCAGATCGTGGCCATTCAGGAGGAACCCCACACGCCCCTTTCAAAAGTGGTGGACCACGTACCGCCGCAGTTGGAAACGATCATCGACAGAGCGCTCGCGAAAAACCCTGACAAACGCTATCAGACGGCGACCGACATGCTGATCGACATGCGGAACCTCAAGCGCCATCTGGAAAACCAGGCGGAGAATGATCGCACAGCGATTTTCGATCACCGCCACAGCGGACAGCCGCGAAGAATCACGGGAGCGGCGGACGCAACCACGCAACAAAGTGGTCAGTATCCCGTTTCCAGTGCGGAGTACATCGTCAACCAGGTCAAACTGCACAAGCGCGCCGCCTTAATAATTGTCGGCGTGTTGCTGCTGGCACTCTCAGCGGCGTTGTTCTGGTACTTCAAGCATTCGCGGGTTGCGCCGTTGACCGATAAAGACACGATCCTTCTGAGCGAATTCGAGAACAAGACCGGAGAAGAAGTCTTTGATCGGACACTGAAGCAGGGGCTCGTGGTCCAATTACAGCAGTCGCCGTTCCTCGACATCTTTCCCGAAACGCGCACGCGGGCAACGTTGCAGCTCATGAGTCTTTCGCCGGACGAGCGCGTCACTCGCGAGCGGGCGCGTGAGATCTGTCAACGCCAGGGATTGAAAGCGTTCATCGCGGGCACGATCGTGAAGTTTGAACGGAACTACTCGATCACGCTCGAAGCGCTGAATGGGCAGACGGGCGATCAGCTTGCTCTGGTCCAGGTGGAAGCCGAAGGTAAGGATGACGTACTCAAAGCTCTCTCGCGCGCGGCCACGGAGTTACGCGAAAAACTCGGCGAGGAGTTGAGTTCGATCCAGAAGTTTGACGCTAAGTTGGAAGTCACCACTTCATCGCTCGAAGCATTGAAGGAATACGCACTGGGAAGAAGCGAACAAGACCGGGGGCAATTTTTCAAAGCCATTGAATTCTACAAACGCGCGACGGAACTCGATCCGAATTTCGCCGTTGCGTGGCTCGGACTCGGGCTGCAATACAGCAACACGAGCCAGCCGGGACTGGCTGCGGACTGTTTGTCGAAGGCGTTCGCGTTGAGCGATCGAGTCAGTGAAGATGAACGTGCGCGCATCACGTATTTTTACTATCAAATCGTGACTGGTGAATTAGAGAAAGCGATTGAAGCGCAGGAAGCGTACGTTCGTAGTTATCCTCGTGAAGCTCGCGGGCCGGGCAATTTGGGAAACCTCTACTCGATCACCGGCCAGTTCGACAAAGCCGTCGCCGCTACCGGCCACGCGCTGCAACTCAATCCAAACACGACGATCTGGCCCGGAAATCTGGCCGAGGCGTTGATCGGATTGAATCGCTTCGACGAAGCTCGCGAGGTTTGCCGTCGCGCACTGTCGCAGAAGTTGGACAGCACGAGTATTCGCGAACGGCTTTATACCGTCGCGTTCGTTAGTGGCGACGCGCAGGCGATGCAGGAACAGATTTCGTGGGCGCGGGGAAGAACTGACGAGTATCGTGCCGTGTACTGGCAGGCGCAATCGGCATCGTTTGTGGGGAAGTGGCGCGAGTCGAACGAGCACCTGAACCGCGCGACTGAGATCGCGCTTCGTGCTGACGCGAAAGAGGTCGTCGCGGGTTACACGGCCGATCAGTCGCTTCGTGCAGCGTGGCTGGGCCAGTTTGCGCAAGCGCTAACGTTGGCCCAATCGGCGCTGAAGATCGAACGTAACCGGAACGTGCTCACACGGACGGCCCTCGCCTTCGCACTCGCGGCTGATCCAGCGAGAGCGCAGCCGTTGATCGAAGAACTCGAGCAGAAGTATCCGAAAGATACGATGGTGAATCACGTGTGGCTGCCGGAAATCAAAGCGGCCATCGAGCTGCAAAAGAATAACGCTCAGGCGGCGCTCGACCTTCTCGAAACTACGAGGCGCTACGAAGCTGCGGCAGTCCTTTCACCGCAAACACTGCGCAGCATGGTCCATCTGAAACTGGGCCAGGGAGCGCAAGCAGCTAGCGAAGCGCGCCGGATATTGGACCATCGCGGACAAGGTCCGCTCTCGACGTTGACGCCGCTGGCCCATCTCGCGCTGGCACGAGCTGCGGCGATGCAGGGCGACACGGCGCAGGCGCGCAAGTCGTACCAGGATTTCTTTACGCTGTGGAAAGACGCCGACCCGGATATCCCGATCCTCCGCGCGGCCAAACGGGAATTCCAAAGGCTCAAGTAACTCGCAGGTCTCGCCTACAGCGGGTCGTAGTTCACGCGGACGCCGCTCGCAAATCCCGTCACACTAGCTTGCGTTACTTTTGGACAACCGCCGATTGACAGCTCGCGAAGATGCGGCAGGGTGGTTAGAAACGGGACGCCCGCGTCAGTGATGAACTTGCAGCCTTCGAATGAGATCTCTTCCAGCGACTTGATCCGGCTCAACATCTCGAGGCTCGCGTCGGTGATCAACGTGTAGCCCGCATGATATTTTTTCAGATTTGGCATTCCCGTGAGATGACTCGTCGCGACGTCTGTCGTGTCGCGACAGTACATGAGAATCAATGATTCGAGGTGTTCATTGCGCCCGACGTGACGAAAGCCATTATCGGTGACGTCCATTGGCATCAGCTCTTTGAGGGAAGGAAAGTCTGACAAACTTGCGAGCGCTGCGTCGTCGACAAACTTGCAACTGACAGCCAAACCTTTCAACGCCGGCATTCGCGAAAGCGCAGTGAATCCTCGACCGTTCAGATTCGGACACTCACGTCCCCAGAAATATTCGACTGTTTGCGACTGACTGAAAGACTCAAAACCTTTTTCAGTCGCAACGGTCCCTTGGCCCATCAGCATGCGAAGCTTTGGCAGCGCGCCGATGTGTCGCATCGCGTCGTCGTCGCAGAGTTCGCCGTCACAACCCAAGAAAACCATGTTTGAAAGACCTGCGAGTCCTTGAAGGTCGTCACCGCGCAAACCGGGCGTCTTGCCGAAGAAGCTCAAACCAAACAGTCCGTCCAGTCCGCGTAGATTGTTGACTCCGTCGCGAGTGAATGTGCCTGCGACAAGAAGATTGGTGGGTTCAGCACCAAACGACATCAATCCAAATTTAGGTTCTGCATCCGGCAACGTTTTGAAAGCAGGAAACTGCTGGAGCAGCGCGAGACCGTCGTCGGTTACATTTCGCCCCGTCTTGAAGCTGCGCAGATTCGGTTTTCCTGCCAACGCGGCAATGGCCCCGTCGCCGAGGTTGCAGCCCAACAGGTCAACTTCTTCGAGCTGATCGCAAAACCTGAGATTCGCGATTCCGCGGTCAGTAACATTGGCTTGCCAGTACATTTGGAAAACGCGCAACTCGCCCAGTTGGGCCAATGCGTCAAGCGCGCGATCCGTGATCTGGCCGCCCATGATCAGTTTTCGCAGTTGCGGCATGCGGGCGAGGTACCCAAGGCCCTTGTCCGTAAGATGTTTTGAGCCGTCGAGATTGAGCGAAGTGATCTGACCGAGTGTGGAAATGATTTCCAGATCGTCGTCGCTGAGGAAGCCCGCCGAGCTCACCGCGGTGAGTCCCGACTCCTTGATTAGCGCGGACACTTCTTCCCAATCCTTGCTGGACATCTTGTGGCGCAGTTCGATGCCGTTCGTCGTCCAATCGATGCGATGAGGTGTGGAATCAAACATTGCGGGCCTGCTTATGGGTTCCGAATAGTAACAGATCAGGTATTCTTTAGCGCCAATGAGCCTACATTCCGGAAACCGCCTTAACGTTTACGAAGTCGTTGCCGTCTGTTTGTTGCTGATCGTCATTAGCGTCCAACTGTTTTTCTCAGTGCGACGAGAATCGCAAACGTGGGACGAGGCGAACCACATCTACACCGGATATCGCACGTGGACCCACGGCGATTTCGGCCTCAATCCCGAACATCCGCCGCTACTGAAACTACTCGCGACCGTGCCCTTGTTATCGTCACAACCAAAGCCTCCCGAACTTGAAGGACGCTTCTTTAAAGAGGACGCATTTCTTGGCGGCAAAGAATTCCTCTATCGAAACGATGCTGACAAGATTCTCGCGCAAACGCGCATTGCGGCGGCAACTCTGACGCTGCTTGGTGCGCTCGTTGTGTTCTTCGGTACCAGGGAGATGTTCGGTCGGGGCGCGGCGTTCATTGCACTTACGTTGCTGGCGTTCGATCCGAACCTGTTGGCCCACGGCGCGCTGATCACAACGGACGTGGGACTCGCCTGTTTCATGTTTCTCGCTGTCTACGCGTTCTACCGGTTTGTGAAATCGCCGTCTGCCTTCCGTCTGATCGCGGCTGGGCTATCAGTTGGGTTGGTACTGGCCGTGAAACACACGGGCCTCCTGGTGCTGCCGATTCTTTTTCTGCTGACTGTTTGCGAGATCGTGCTCAACGTTTTCGCGCCGCCGCAGCGCGAAAAGTTCGGGCGTCATGCGCTGAAGACGTTGGGTTCGTTGGCACTGATCACCTTGATCGGCTGGATGGTCCTATGGTCGTTCTATCGATTTCGCTACGACGCGCGACCGAACGGTCTGCAACTGAATCCGCCCCTGGCCGAATATGTTCAGGGCTTGCAGCCGTCAGAAGCATGGCCCATAGCAACAGCCGCTCGATTCCGGCTGGTCCCTGAGTCGTATCTTTACGGTTTGGCCGACGTCAGACTAACGGCGAATTACTACACGAGTTATGTGCTCGGCAAAGTGTATCCACACGGCGTGTGGTTCTACTTTCCGGTTGCTTTTCTGGTAAAAACGACTGTAGGTGTGCTCGCGCTATTTCTGCTGACTCTCGGCGTCATTGCGGTTCGTCGACTGCATCGCGTGCGAGAAATCCTTTTTCTGGTCGTGCCGGTGATCTTCTACCTGCTGATCGCCTTGACTGTGGGAATGAACATCGGCGTGCGACACATTCTGGTCGTTTACGTTTTTCTGTATGCACTTATCGGCGGCGCTGCGTGGGTCCTGATCGAGATAAGTCCGAAGTGGACCGTCGCTGTTGTCTTACTCGTCGTGGTCCACGCTGCTTCCTCCCTGCTGGCGTATCCGAACTACATTGCATATGCAAACGAGCTGTGGGGTGGACCATCGCAAACGCACAAGTATTTGACCGACTCGAATTCCGATTGGGGCCAACAACTAAAGAGTGTCAGCCAATATCTCGAACAACGTGGTGTGAAAGAGTGTTGGTTCGTTTACTTCGCGGCCGGGGTGGCTGAGCCGAGCTACTACGGAATCCCGTGTAAGCCTTTGCCAACCATCAACACGCTGTGGCTGAACTTGCCGATCGATGTGCCAACATCGATCGATGGCCCGGTGCTGATCAGCGCCAGCAACTTATCCGGTGTCGAATTCGGTCCCGGACCACTCGATCCCTACGGACAGTTCAAGTCGTTGAAACCAACGACGGTAATCGATCGCGGCGTGTTCGTGTTTGAGGGAAAGTTTGACCTGCCGTTGGCTGCGGCCATCAGCAAAGTGCAAAAGGCCCGCAACCTCGTCGAAGCCAAACAACTGGACCAGGCGTTACAGGAAGCGCAGGCTGCCGTGGCGTTGTCGCCGGACTCAATCCAGTCGCAACTCGCACTGGGCGACGTGCTGCTCGCAATGGACCAACCAGAACAGGCACGCGCAAACTATGAAAAAGCCCTCGCACTCGCGAAAACGATCGAGCCTGAATTTCAGACTCGATCGCTTCCGGGTATCGAGGGGCGGTTGCAGGCACTTGCAGCGCGCGCGCCCGCCGGTGGCCAGGAGTAGCAGTGTTATGGAGTCAATTCCGAAGTTAGAATCGCTCCGTTAAGACTCGGAATCACAGCCAGAATCTTCAACACTTTCCGGCTCGATTTATCGATCCAAACAGTCTGTTTGTCAGCCTCGTTGTCCGCGGCGACGATCTCCAGCTTGTAGGCGTCGAATTTGCCCGCCGCTACGGTAACGCTTTCGCTTCCCACGACCTTCAACTGTTTGATCTGCGGTTTCTGTTTCTGCACGTCGAAGTTTCGGAAACTGAGGCTGTAGCCTTCCGCCAACGGCAGCGATGCGATCACGTCGTAAGCGCCGGCGCCATCGGCGAACAGCGCGCCGCCCGGATCGACATCGATCGGCGTGGTTTGTCCGTTCATCGTCGTTGACCCGGTCACCTTATTCGGTGCAACGTTGACCTCGATCGTCGCCGGACCTTGCTTGATCGAGCGACGCTTCAACAGCAAGCTGCCTTTTTCGATCGTGCTGAGGTCGGTGATTTCACCTTGCGGAAGCTGGACGGTATCGAGGACGGTCCACGCGCCATTCTCCTCTTTGATTTCGCGCTTCATCGTGAGCGGCATCTCCTGGCCTGCGATCGCGAGCGACGCTTTGTAGTTGTAAGTCCCGGGACGCAGATCGACCGCTGGTTTCGGCAGCTCCGAAGTTGAAGTCATCATCTTCGGCAGCGTCACGGTCTTAACGTCGACGGTGATTTCCTTGAGCCGGGTGGTCACCTCGGGGGTCATGCTTTCCTGATAACGCCCGCCAAGGTACTTCGCGAGGAACTTCTCCGCCAGCGCAAACATCGCCATGTTGTTTACGGGGCGCGCAAAGCCGTGACCTTCATCCGGCGCCACCATGTACTCAACCGGAAATCCTCGATCTCGCAACGCGATAACGATCTGATCGGATTCGCGTTTGGTGACGCGCGGATCGTTAGCACCCTGAATCACCAGCAGAGGCGTCTTGATCTTGTCCGCTGCCGTCAACGGCGATTGACGCAGCAACTGCGCCTTGCCTTCGGGCGTGTTTGGATCACCCATGCGCTCGTAGAAGAGCTTGCGAATCTGTTCCCAGTACGGCGGGATCGATTCGAGCAGCGTGATGAGATTTGATGGTCCAACAATCGACACGCCGGCGGCGTAAACGTCAGGCGTAAACGCGACGCCCGCGAGCGTGGCGTAACCGCCGTAAGAACCACCCATGATGCCGATTTTCTTCGGATCGGCGATGCCCTGCGCGACGAGATACTTCGCGCCCCAGGTCACATCGTCCTGCATCTTGTCGCCCCATTGCTTGTTTGCCGCGTCGATAAATTTCTTGCCGTAACCGGTCGAGCCGCGGAAATTCGGTTGCAACACCGCATAGCCGCGGTTGGCGAGAAACTGCGCGAACGAGCTGTAGCCCCAACTGTCGCGATACCATGGACCACCGTGCGGAACGATCAGCGCCGGAAGATTCCTGGCTTCGACGCCTTTGGGTAGCGTCAGGTACGCCGGAATTTGTAACCCGTCGGACGATGGATACTTAACGGCCTTCATCGGCGCGAGATAAGCGCGGTTCAACTTCTCGCGCACCTGGTATTGAAGCGTCAGCTTCTTCGTGGTGCGATCCCAGAGATACGTCGAACCCGGATCTGTATCGGCGGACGCGGAGACGAGAAACAGCTTTTCATCTTTTGTTGACGAGCTGAAACCGATCTTTTTACCCGGCAGTTGCTTTTGCAGGTTCTTGTAATCGGCTTCGAAGGCTTTGTCTTTCCAGTAGATGCGTTCGCGTTCGTCGTCGTACGAAGTCGCGATGATGTCATCGGAAACTTCTGAAAAGCTCACGTTGCCGAGGTCCACATTTTTCAGCGGATCGGATTCAACGAACTCTTCTTTGCCGGTGGTGGGGTTGAATAAGACCAGGCTGACCAGATCGTTGTTGCCCTTGTTCGTCTGGAAGTAAACGCGCTGGCCATCTTTGTGATAGCGGAGTGGTCCACACGTTTCAAACACCGTGCAACTGTAAACCTTCGTAAACTTGTCCGCGTCGACGCGCAATACTTCCGTGTCGCCGTTCTCTGCGGATCTGGTTGCGAGTCGCAACTGATTCTTGAGATCGAAGACGTAGGACGTGATGCGTTCGGTGTTCTTGCGAACCAGCGTGCGCTCACCGGTTGAGATCTTGATCTTGTACATGTCGTGCCAGGCCGCGTCGCGATCGTTTAGCCCGACGTAGATCGCATCGGGCTCAGTGCGCGGGACGGAGAAAATAGCGGCGCGCACGCCTTTCACGTCGGTGAGATTGCGAGCTGCGGGCACTTCCTGCCCGGCGGCAGGCGCGTCAGCGGGGTTGACGGCGTAAACGTTGTAGTTTTCGTCGCCGGCTTTGTCCTGCACGAACAGGATGTATTTCCCGTCGCGAGACCAGAAGTAACCGGGAATCGGCCGCTTGGTATCGGCGGTGACAGGTTTGGCATTCGCGAACGGCTCGGCCGTCTTTTTCACCCAGACGTTGCGTGTGCCTTTGAACGGTTTGATAAACGCGATGAAGGCTCCGTCGGGGGAGATTTGGGCGCCCGCGATTTCGGGGTCACCGAAGAAAAGCTCCCGATCGATCAGAGGCGGACTCTGCGCCCAGACAGGCGCTGCGAGTGTTACCAGCAAAAGAGTCGAGATTAAGAGCGAACGGATTAGCGAGCGGCGAGATTGGCCGTTTGAACGCATAACACCTCTTTCGTTGAGTGGATTGTTGATGAGTTGTCGCACTGCTAAATGAAAGGGTGTCTACGCAGTGGAAGGCGCGGGAGTTTCAACTTAAACGCCGCAAAGTGCTTAACTAATCCCACAAATATCTTGACTCGCTTCGGCAGCGGAGGTAGACTCCCGGCCCTCTACACAAATGCTGGCGCTCTGGGTATTCGCCCGGGGCCGCTCAAGCTTCCTTTTCGACATAACGCGCATAAGTTTCCGGGAGCACCCGTCGCTCAAGGAGTACAGGCGTTCTCGTAGAAACGCAGAAAGAGAGTCGCGTTCGAAAATGCATACGCCAAATAAGAATGCGGTACGCACGTCTGCTTTCGGCTTCGTCAGAACATGACCCAATCGCAAAAGAAAGACACACGGAAGGTGAATACGGTCGTCTCGCGCCGGCATGTTGCGCCTGCTGCATATCGTCCGCAGCCCGTACCAAAAGTCTTACAAAGGAAAACCGCACCGAGTCAGAGTGGACCAAACGCGAAGCCCTTACGCCAAACGTCGCCAACGCCGCCGCCTGTCTACCGGCCACAATTACCACCAACCGTTTTACAGCGAAAGGCGTCGGTTGTTCCTGCTCCGCCGCCTGCGTCCCGTCCGTCGCCTGTCGCGCCGCCGGCTTACCGGCCCGTTTCTTCACCGAAGGTTTTGCAGCGGCAAGTGGTCGCGCCGCCACTTGCGCAAAAGCCTGCGACAGTTGTGGTCCAACGAATGTGCGCACATCGTCCGGGCCTCATTCAACCTGGATCCGCCATTCAACTTGCCAAGAAAGACAAGAGAGCGAAGCCAGCCAAGACGCCAAAGACGACCAAGAGTGGCAAGCTGACCAAGCGAGAGCAGCAAAAGCAGGAAGAGAGACAGGAGCGCGAGGCCGCCCAGGCGGCGAAAGAAAAAGAGATCGCAGAAAAGAGAGTGTGGAAGGAAAAGGCCCGGCTTGGAACGAAGAAGGAGATGGCGAAGGAATGGGAGGTTAACAAGGAAATTTTCAATCAGTGGGCGCACGGGGTTTCGGTAACACCTCCGCATGCGGAGAAGC
Source organism: Pyrinomonadaceae bacterium (assembly GCA_025923035.1). GTDB lineage: Bacteria > Acidobacteriota > Blastocatellia > Pyrinomonadales > Pyrinomonadaceae > PSRF01. The sequence continues at coordinate 16,885 of JAICGQ010000023.1, forward strand.
CCAGGTATCCGATCCCGATCGTCGATCTTCGGGACGTTCGCCAGGACAATCCGTATCTGGCGCGGTTAATCGACGAATCGCTCCAAAGGATCCAAATCAGGCCCAACACGCCCGAGCACGGCAACATCGAAGGGAGGTTCCCGGTATACGATCGCGGGGCCTCACCGCTGGCATACTTTGAGTTTTCTTTCCTCGGGGGCGGCGGCCGCATGGTGGTTGATACGATCGCCGGCATGGTCTACATCTCAATGCACTACAAATACAACTATCAGTTGCTGGACGCCGGCCGCCCGCCTGGACACGCCGTGGACCTCGCCAGACAACAACGCACTACCACAATGCGCTTTCTGGCGGCGCTACAGGAGGAGGCGGCAGTCGCACCGGTCATCATGCACGTCGAAAGAGAATCTCCTCGTGTCGAGAGAGCCTCGCCTCGCGTGGTCCCAACGCCGATGGCCCCGGAGGAACTCGCGGAATCGGTCGTTGCTCACGTGCTTGATAACGACGACGACATGGGGCCCCGGGCTACGACAACCACCACGACGACTACTCCTTCACCGGGCCACCAACTGTGGCCAATCACTGCGGACGAGCTTCAGACTTTCTACGGTGGAAAAGCCTGGATTTGGGGCCACGATGTAACGCCTCGCCGTTGGTGATGGTTTAACCGGAAGCGATATCTTCACTGACCACCCAGAACCCGTGACAATATCGCTAGTTGGAAATGCGTGGCTGACATGTTCAAGACAGACTTGCCGGCAGCCGCGCCTGCGACTGCCGACACGAAGGAAGTGGTTAGTTCCTGGCGGTCTTGCGTTCGCCGAGTGCGTAAATCGCATTCTCGCCGCGTACGATCAGCATGCCTTGCGAGAGGGCCGGCGTCGCCATCAGCGGCTGGGCCATCACGTTCCGCGACAACAACTCATATTGTCTGCCTGCCTTCACGACAAACACATCACCGTCTTCGCTCGACAGGTATAACCTTCCGTCCGCTGCCACCGGCGACGCGCTGAATGAACTCGGCAGCCGCTGTTGATAGACCAACTCTCCGGTTTTTGCGTCGTAAGTGCTGAGCACGCCGTTGTCCGCCAGTGCATACATCAAATCGCCGTAGATGACGGGTGTCGGCGTGTAAGGACTGCCTTTGCTCGACCGCCAGACGATGAACTCGTTTTTGTCTTCGCCTGATTTAAGCGAGATGTCGCCGACTGCGCCGGGACGAAACGCGTACATCGTGCGGCCCGGCGGATAGCCGCCGGTGATATAAATGAGATCGTTCGCGACGAGTGGCGCCTGCATTTTTACTTGCGTGTCGCTGTCTGCGAAGCGCCACAGTTCCTTGCCTGTCAGCGGATCGTAGCCGCGAATGTATCGTCCGCCGTTCGCGATGATCTCCGTGCGCTTTGCGCTCTCGTAGATCGTCGGCGTGGACCACGATGTGATCTCGTTGCGTTCGACACGCCATACCTGTTTGCCGTCTTTCAAATTGAACGCGGCAATGAACGACTGTTTGTGTCCATCGGCCTGCACGATCACGAGATCGCGATAGATGATGGGACTGCTGGAGTGACCCCACGACGATTCCTTGTCGTCCCACAGTCCGGGATTCAGGACACCGAGATCCTGTTTCCACAGCAGCTTGCCTTTCGTGTCGTAACAAGCGAGACCTTCCGACCCAAATACGGCGACGACGTAACGGCCGTCGGTCACGGGAGTGGAGTTCGCCTGTGTTGCTTTGACGTGACGTTTCGCGCGCGGCACGCCTTCGTAGGCCGTGTTGGACCAAAGTATTTTGCCGTCGCGTTTGTCGAGCGCGTAGATCATCCACGTGTGCTTGACGTCGTCAGTTGCGAGGCCGATGCCGCGGTCTTTGGCGACGAACGTCGGTTTCGGATCGCTGCTGATGGCTGTGATTACGTAGATGTTGTTGTCCCAGACGATGGGGCTCGCGTGTGAAAGACCGGGAATGCTGGTCTTCCAGAGCACGTTGCTCGACTTCGCGACGTCCCAGGTAATTGGCGGTTTAGATCCCTCCGCGATGCCCGACGCGTTCGGACCACGAAACGATGGCCAGTTTTGCGCGTTGGTTGTTATCGATGAGAGACTAACGATTGAAAACAGCAAAAGAGAAATTGTTCGACGATCCATAATTTTGAAGTCTCGTTTCCGCAACGCAAGTTTCCGATTTGGGTGGCGCATTATACAGGATGATTTCAGGAGAGTTGTTAACTCGCGGCACGATTTGGATTTCCATTGCGGCTTACGCAGTCGGGTGTGTCGTGTTCGCGGCTGCGTGGCCACGTTCGGATCGTGATCGCTGGGTGCGGTTGGCATGGACCATCGGCTGCGCGGCGCTTTTGGCGCATTTCGCTGTCGCGTTCCATTTTTATCATTCGTGGAGTCATGAATCTGCGTTTGTCGACACTGCGCGGCAAACTGCGGAAGTGTTTAAGGTCAACTGGGGTGGCGGGCTTTTCATAAACTACGCGGTTGCGATGTTGTGGTTTGTTGATGTTGTGTGGTGGTGGGTTGCGGGGCTGTCGTCGTATCGTCGTCGTCCGTGGTTGCTGACACTGCTTTGGCACGGGTTTTTGGTTTTTATTATTTTCAATGCGACCGTTGTTTTTAAGGATGGATTAGCGCGGTGGGCCGGACTCGTTGTTTGTGTGTGCGTGTGTTTGAGTTGGCTTGCAGTTAGTCGCCAACGTTCGCTATCGACTGCCTGATTGTGGCTACTGAAATACGTCAACCTCCGATTGCCGTGCCGTTTTATTACGGATGGGTGCACGTGTTTGTCGCGGCGTTCGCGATGGTCGGAACGTTGCCCGGACGGACGCAGGGCCTCGGTCTGATCACAGAACCGTTGCTCAGAGATCTGCAGATCGATCGCGTCGACTTCGCCCGGTTCAATCTTTGGGCCACGTTGATCGGCGCGCTGTTTTCCATCGGTGTCGGCAGGTTGATCGATCGTTTTGGCAGCAGGATTGTGCTGACTGTTGTTGCTGTTTCGTTGGCTGCTGTTGTTTTCGGAATGAGCGCGGCTGGTAGTGTGGTTGCAATGACGATCTTGATCACGCTTACGCGTGGACTCGGGCAGAGCGCGTTGTCGGTCGTAAGTATTACGATGGTTGGGCAATGGTTTGTGCGGCGGCTCAATCTTGCGATGGCTGTGTACACGATCGCGTTGAGCATCGGGTTCATGCTGGCGTTTCCGCTGATTGGCGCGATTGTGTTGTCGCGTGGGTGGCGCGTCGCGTGGTGGATCGTGGGCCTGGCGCTGCTTGTCGGACTTGCACCGCTCGCGTTGTTACTCGTGCGCCGATCGCCTGAGTCGTGCGCTATCGATCCGGATGGTGAGTCGCAGTCGCAGGATCGTGTTACTGAACACGTGGGTCGTGATTACACGCTTCCCGAAGCTTTGTTGACGCCGAGTTTTTGGGTGTTTGGGATCTCGAGTGCAATCTACGGCCTCATCGCCTCCGGTATCGCGCTTTTCAATGAATCGATTCTGGCTGAACGTCGCTTCGACGCGTCGACGTATCATCGCAGTCTCGTGATCGTTGCGCTGACTTCGCTGGTGGGCAACTTTTTAGGTGGGTGGATTGCGTCGAAATGGAGGATGAACCGTTTGCTTGCGCTGGCGATGGTCCTGCTCGCAGGTTCGCTGCTCGCACTGCCGCACGTGTCGACGCAGTTGCATGTGGCGGTCTATGCCGCAGTGATGGGAATAGCGGGCGGATTTGTGATCGTAATCTTCTTTAGTTTCTGGAGCGCCGCTTTCGGCCGCAAACACCTGGGCAAAATCCAGGGCGCGGCGCAGGCGCTGACCGTTATCGCCTCCGCCCTCGGCCCGTTGGTCCTTGCCGAAACCGTTAGCCGGACGGGTTCGTATGCGTCGATCTTTTATCTGTTGACGGTGGTGGTGCTGGTGCTGGCGCTACTTGCGTGGCTTGTGAAAACGCCGATATCCTTCGCTGGTGACTAAGTACAAGACTCACACTCTTCTGACGTTCGCGCTCCTCATCCTGATTTTCAACTGGACCAGTGCGCCGGCTTACGCGCAGACGCCCAAAACAGCCGAGGACTACAACAACCGGGGCCTCGACCGACAGAATAACGGCGATCTCGATGGCGCAATCGCCGATTACACGGCGGCCCTGTCTCTGAAAGCGAAACCGGTAACTCGCGCGACTGTTTACAACAACCGCGCCAACGCTTTCATGGCTAAAAATAATTTCCCCGCCGCGATTGACGATTACGGTTGCGCCATCGAGCTGCAGCCCACGAACTTCGAAAACTATTACAACCGCGGCATTGCGCTGTACAACAAACGCGACCTGGATGCGGCTGTTGCTGACTTCACCAAAGCTCTCGAGCTCGAGCCGAAGCTCGCGATGGCTTACAGTGAACGTGGGAATGCGCGAAGTGATAAAGGTGACGTCGAGGGAGCGCTGGCAGATTATTCACGAGCGATCGCCCTGGCGCCGAAGAGCCCGTCGTTCTATTACAACCGCGGCATTGCGTTGCAGAACCTGCGGCGACACGACGAGGCGATCAAGGATTTCTCCGACGCGCTTACGCTGGGTCCTAAATTCTACAAAGCCAACATCAGTCGCGCCGTTTCACTGCTGGAAACCGGAGACCTGGAGGGGGCAATCGCAGACTACACGCGCGCGCTTGAGTTTGAACCGGCTGATGCGTCGATCTTTTACGAACGCGGTATCGCGCGGCAGAAGAAGAAGGATCTGGAGGGCGCTCTGGGTGACTACACGAAGACGATCGAAATCGACCAGAGACATGCCTTAGCCTATGCAAATCGAGGTGTGGTCAAAGTCCTCCTGAACAAACCGGACTCCTCCACAGATTTCGAAACCGCCTTCCGCCTCAACCCCTCCCTCCGCTCCACCTACGGCCAATTCTACGAAAAGCGCCGCCAACCATGAGTTTCGCGAGCACGCTTGTCAGCTCAAGTAGACCGTCGCTTAAATCCGATTTGTCTGCCTGAAGAAACAGGTGTTTTCGTCAGTTTCTTCAATTCATCAAACACGACCGTGAAGTACTTGTCGTGCGTGGAGAGTTTTCTGATCACAGCAGCAAATTTACGATTGAGTTCTTCGTTCGTTTCGAGCAACTGTCTCAGGCGCACAAACGCACGCATGATCGCGATGTTGACTTCTATCGCCTGGTCGCTGTTGAGCACGCTCGAAAGCATCGCGACACCTTGTTCGGTGAATGCATAGGGCAGATATCGCCGTCCGCCGCGTCCCGTCTTTGAGGTTGCAATTTGCAACCTCAAACCTGCGTTTGAGGTCGCAAATTGCGACCTCAAAAACTCGGCCTCTTCCTTAGTTAGGCGGAACATGAAGTCTTCAGGAAATCGCTTCTTGTTGCGCGTAACCTGTTGATTCAACCGTTTAGTCGACTCGCCGTAAAGCTCCGCGAGATCGACGTCGATCATCACCTTCTGACCCCGAATCAAGAAGATGCTGCGCTCGATGAGTTCAACCGATACCGATAATTTTGACGATGTAAGTTTGTTTTTGTGAGGCATTGGCTTTGATCCATCTTAGGTAAACCGCAAACGTGCAGCGCTCTTCTGTACTTGGAGCCACACGTTATCTTTGGGTACGTGAGATGATTGTTCACGCACCGTTGCGCTACTTTGACCGTTTTGGAGGGGGTTGCTTCAGCGCACTATAACACAAGTGGATCTCTTCCTTGAGATGTGCCTTGTAAGACTCACCAAGAGATCATCGCAGCCGTATCGATAGAATATTTGTCACGAATGTCGATTTCGCTAATCTCCGTTCGACTTAATATTAAGGAAGTCGAATTCTGTTCATTACTAACGAGGATACGAAAAGATGAGCAATGTACGCGTACTTGTAGGCACCCGGAAGGGGGCGTTTGTTTTGAATTCGGATGGAAAACGGGAGAAGTGGGAGGTTAGTGGGCCGCATTTTGCCGGTTGGGAGATTTATCACCTCAAAGGCTCAAGCGTCGATCCGAACCGTCTTTACGCCTCACAGAACAGCGGCTGGTTCGGACAGATCATTCAACGCTCCGACGACGGTGGCAAGACGTGGTTTCAACCCGGCACGCCCGCCGGCGAGCCGACCACAACCCCCGACGGCATGCCCAAAGGCGAGAGCAATAAATTTGTTTACGACACGTCAGAGGAGACGGGTAAACCGCTCCTGACGCACCAGTGGTACGACGGCACTCCGCACCCATGGGAGTTCAAACGCGTGTGGCATCTCGAACCTTCACTCCACGATCCCGACACGGTCTATGCAGGCGTCGAAGATGCTGCGTTGTTTCGCTCGACGAACGGCGGTCAGACGTGGCAGGAACTCCCGGGCTTGCGCGGACATGGCACCGGATCCCAGTGGCAACCAGGCGCCGGCGGCATGTGCCTGCACACCATCATTCTCGACCCTGCGAACCGCGATCGAATCGTTATCGCGATCTCCTCAGCCGGTGCGTTTCGCAGCGACGACGGCGGCGCAACGTGGAAAGCGATCAATCAAGGATTGCGCTCCGAGTACATTCCGAATCCAAACGCAGAGGTGGGCCATTGCGTCCATCACATTGCGATGAATCCTTCACGGCCCGAAGTCCTCTTCATGCAAAAACACTGGGACGTCATGCGCAGCGATAACGCCGGCGACTCATGGCGAGAAGTCAGCGGAAACCTCCCGACCGATTTCGGTTTCGTGATCGACGTTCACGCCCACGAGCCGGAGACGATCTATGTCGTGCCGATCAAGAGCGACA
>JAICGQ010000024.1 GCA_025923035.1 Pyrinomonadaceae bacterium
GGCACCAAGGCGTGTTGCAGTCGCTTCTTGCCGATCGCCACCGGTCTTTCAATCTGAATCCCGCGACGCAACAGGCGCGACTGTCCATGCACCTTGTGACACGCCAGCGAACAGTTGCCGCAGCGAACGCAAAGGTCCATGTCCATGACAAGCACGTTCGCACCATCGACGATCCCGGTCGAGATCTCCGCTTCGGTTGATTTCAGAACGTTGAGATCGGGAAGCGCTTCGATCGTCGCGGGCAGCGAATCGTCGGCATTCGAGAAGGCAGAAAACGTAGCGACCAGTTGCCGGCGCAGTTGCGGATCGGACGAGAATTCCGCCATCGGCACTTCGAGCACTTCCGTTCGGGCCATCAAACTCGCGTTGTACTTCCACGTGTCCGCACGGTTCACGCCTTCGAGCCCGAGCGTATTTCCGGCGCCAAGAAAATCGACGCCGATACTTTCATCGATCCCCATCACGACTTCCGGCGAAGTCGCATGAAACGGCATTCCGCGCGTGCGCCGCACCCAACCACTCTTGATCAAAATCAGTCGATCGATCGGCTGACCTTCCTTACACAAAACGTGGTTCTTGCCGTAGACCATGTAATGCGCGGATCGCCGCAGCTCCTGGGCCAACTCCTGGCTCACCGGCTTGTCGGAGATCAGCGCGAGGTCTTCGAGCACGCGGCCAAATCCATGCGTGCGGTAAGTCTCGTCGAGCTTTTCACCAAACTTCGGCAGCTTGCGCAACAGACGGAGCGCGGGCCGCGTCACTTCCAGGACCACCGCGGTCTTACCATCGGGAACTTTGACCGTCGCATTGCGTTCGACACCGGCGAGCAACGCCATCTCACCGAAACACGCGCCCGCGTCGAGTCCACCGATTCGCTTCTGCCCGCCCGCTTCGCGCACGTACACGTCGAGCGTCCCTTCAACTGCGATGTAGAAGGTGTTTCCGCCCCACTCGCCCTGCCGCATGATCTCTTCGCCGGAGTCGAACGTGAGTAATCGCACGTACGGACCAACACGTTTGCCGTTGCCGTAGTCGCGACCCTGAACGATCACTTCCAGATCGGTACCATACTTCTGCTTGCCATTCTGTTCTTCGAAGAGTTCCGCAGTAAGAGAAAGATTCTGGACGGCTTCAACAACGCGACCCCGATCGGTTATTTCGCGTGGCATGAACTTGTTTATACTACAGGACAACGGCAAGGACTAGTGATTTGTGCTTTGTACTTTGTGCTTGGATCTTTGTTCGCCAGTGTGCCGTTGCACTCTTGTGAACCCTTCGCCAGCGAACAAAGTACAAAGTACTAAGCACAAAGCTCTAACGTCATGCTAAACTTTCGCCATCAATGTTGCCTGAAAATCTTTATTCACTTCCCCGCGAACAACAAATCGGACAATTCCTTTTCATCGGACTTCCGGGCACGGAACTGGACGCCGAAACCCGCGCGCTGATCACTGAAGTGCAGCCCGGCGGCGTGATCATCTTCGGCCGCAACGTTGCGAGCGCCGCACAACTTCGCGGCTTACTCGACGGGGTGCGTGAACTGCTACCCACGCCGCCGCTGTTCGGAATCGATCAGGAAGGCGGACTCGTCGATCGACTGCGTCGCATCTTCACGCCGATGCCCGCCGCGCGCACGATTCGCCAGCACGGCGATCTAGCTGCCGCGCGCGCACTCGGTCGCATCACCGGCGAAACGCTGCGAATGCTTGGCTTCAACATCAACTTCGCGCCCGTGATGTCGATCATGACCGACGATCGCGATCTGTTATCAAACGGTCTGTACTCGCGTTCGTATGGACGGTCGCCGGGCGAAGTGCTCGGCTACACCACCGTCTACATGCGCGGGCTTCAAGGCGCGGGCTGTCTCGGGTGTTTGAAACACTTTCCGGGCATCGGCGCCGGTGAGGTTGACTCGCACGAAGAGATGCCGGTCGTTCGTCTCTCGCACGACGATCTGATCGCGCAGGACCTCGCGCCGTACATCGAGCTGTTTCAACGACGTGACGACCGTGTGCGCTGCGTCATGGTGAGTCACGGCGGTTTCCCAAACATCGACATCAAGGAAGAAATGACCGGAGGTCTGCTGGTACCGGCTTCGCTAAACTACAACATTGTCACGCAGCTCCTGCGTCACGAACTCGGTTACAAACATCTCGTCGTCACAGACGATCTCGAAATGGGCGCCATCGCGCGGCACTACGAAATCGGCGACGCAGCCGTTCGTGCATCGCTCGCCGGCGAAGACATGCTGCTCATTTGCGCGTCGCCCGAGAAGATCCGGCGCGGTCATGAGGCGCTGTTAGAAGCGGCGAACACGGGCCGTCTGCCGCAAAATCGCATCCGCGAGTCGTTGCACCGGATCGCGAAAACCAAAGCGATTGTCGAACCACCGCTGCCGCTCGATCTCGAACGGTTCAGGCTTCTCTCGGACAGCATCGAGAAGCTCAACAGCAAGCTCAACTACGTTTACGGAGGCACCGTTAAGTGAGGATAAGCAAGTTTATCCTGCTGTTTTCTTTGATAGCTTTATTGATCGTTCCGTTGGGTTGCCGCACACGAAGCAACGCCTTCGTGATCGCACTCGGCGACAACATCCGCACCATCGATCCGATCGGTTCGCCTTCGACTGACGCGGCGAGTGAGCGCGTAAGCACGCTGATCTTCAACAAGCTCGTGAAGAAGAACGAACAGTTTGATTACGTTGGCGAGCTTGCGTCTGACATCAAGCGATCTGACGACGGATTGAGCTATACGTTCACGTTGCGCGACGGCGTGAAGTTCCACGACGGCCGAGCGTTCAGTTCCGCCGATGCGAAGTACACGCTCGAACTGCTGCTCGAGAGCAGCTTCGCCAAGTCAGCCAGCTTTTTCGAAGGAACGGGACAACAGAAAAGCAGTTACATCAAGAGCATTGACGCGCCTGATCCAAAGACGCTGATCGTGATGCTCACCAAACCTTGGGTCGGCTTGCTTTCCAACCTCGTTGCCATTCCGATCATCGCGCAGGACAGCTACGAGTCGCAGAAAACACACCCGATGGGCACTGGCCCATTCAAATTCATCAACTACGATAACTCGCAGCAGGTCGTCGACCTCGAAGCGTTTCCCGAGTACTGGGAAGGAGCGTCGAAGTTGCAGTCGGTCCGCGTGCGCGTGATTCCTGACATGAATGCGCTGCAAGCCGAGTTGGAGTCGGGCCGCGTGGACATCGCGCCGATGCCGACGAGTCTTCAACCGGATGCAGTAAAGCGACTGGAACAGGATCCCAACCTGCAGGTGAAAGCCTTCAATGGTTCGAACGTCGTTTTACTGACCATCAACACTGCGTCGGCGCCGCTTGATAACGTCAAGGTCCGGCAGGCAATCGCGCACGCAATCGACCGTCAGACCATCATCAATACTCTCGTGGGCGGCTACGGAAAGGTGGCCCACTCGATCATTCCGGAAGAATCGTGGTCGTATTCGCCGGGACAAACGTACTCTTACGATCCGGCCACCGCGAAACGACTCCTCGACGAAGCAGGCTTCCGCGATCCGGACGGCGATGGACCACGCTTTCGTTTTGACAAGCCGATCAGGTACGGCGTCTCGGGCAGCAGCATCGCCGGGCGGAATTATGCGGTCGTGGTCCAGAATCAGCTCAAGGACGTCGGTATCGACGTCCAGATTCAGACCTACGAGGGAACCACGCTGTTCGACGAAATGAGACGTGGTAATTTCCAGATCGCGTACTCGCAATGGGTCGGCGGCAACCAGGATCCGATCTTCTACAAAGATCTGTTTGCGACTTCGGAGATTCCGACCGAGCAGCGGCCATCACGAAACCGCAGTCGCTACAGCAATCCCGAGTTGGATAAGCTAGTCGAAGAAGCGGTGAACACTTACGATCGTCAGAAAGCCCGCGAGCTTTACGTTCGTATTCAGGAGATTGTTAGCCGCGATATGCCGGTGTTTCCTTGGTGGTACCAGTCCAATATCGTAATCGCGCGCAAGAACGTCGGGAACATTCAGGTGAATGCGAGCGGCGATTGGGGCTTCGTCAAGAACCTTACTCGGGACTGACGATCTCGGACGCGCGAATCGCGCCTTCGCGAACGATGCGTGGCGGTGAGACTGTTGCATCGACAACGGTTGAAGGTTCTATGGCGGTGACCTGACCGCCGTCGACGATCAGATCGATTCCTTCCGGAAAATAATTCCTGACCTCTTCAGCGGAGCGGGCCGGATCGCGGCCCGCGGGATTCGCGCTCGTGGCTGTCAATGCGCCGCCGCACGCACGGACAAGATCACGTACCTTCGCGTCTGCCGGAAGCCGCACGCCGACTGTTCGGGTGCCGGCGGTGATTGCTTGCGGCAGATCCGTGTTTGCGTTGCCGACGATCGTCAATGGACCAGGCCAGAACTTCGCCGCCAGTCTCATAAACTCCGGCGACCGCTCGGTCAGCAGACGCTCGATCTGTTCCACCTCGGAAATCAACAGCAGGATCGGTTTATCGTCTTCCCTGCCCTTCAACTCGCGTATCCGTTCGACAGCCGCAACGTTGAACGGATCGGCGCCAAGGCCGTAGAACGTGTCGGTGCGAAACGCGATCACGCCGCCTTGTTTGATTACTTCGTCCAACTCGTGTCCATTCGCGTGTTCTTCAGGCTCGGCGCGTCGAGAACATTCGCATCAAAACCCGAGACGTACGGCTTGACGATCGCGTACGACGATGCGAAGTAAATCGGCATCGCCTTCAACTCCTTCAGTGCCTGCGCTTCCGATTCCGGCAAATCGCCTTCGAACAACATCCGCAGGTTCGTCAGTTCACTGGTCGTTTGCATCACCATTCCGCGGCGCACGATATCGTAGTCTCCGGCTTGAATTGCGGCTTCGTATTCATCCCATGGCCGCATCACGATCTGAGTTTCGATGTTCAGCGTCGCCCGCCACATGTTCGCGATCGATTGGGCCACGACGCGTTGTTGATCGTTGCGATTGATCAGCAACGTGATTACCGGGAAGTTTTCGCCATCAGGATAGCCGGCTTCTGCGAGCAGCGCTTTCGCGCGGTTGGCGTCATGTTCGAGCAGCTCAGTCTCGTCTACGACCGGCTTCTCACCGGACATAGCTTCCGGCAGAAACTTTCCGGCGGGTTCCGTCGAGCCGCCGAGATCGTCGCGACTAACTCGTTCGCGATCGATAGCGAGCGCGAGCGCCTCGCGCACGCGTACGTCGTCAAACGGTGCGCGAGAGGTGTTGAAGGCGTAGAACGTAAGCGCACCGTAAGTCGAGCGGCGAAAGTCTTTGTATGGCGCGAGTAGCTTCAGCGCCAATGGTTCGAAGGGCGCGTTGGTGACGGCGTCGACTGTTCCGGCGCGATAGGCAGCGAGTGCGGCCTCGGCATTTGCCGTGTTCACAAACGTGACGCGATCGAGTGCGACTGAAGCGTCGTCCCAGTAAGTCTTTGCGCGATCGAGACTGACGCGATCCGTTTCGGTGGCGGACAACTGAAATGCGCCGTTCGAGATCAACTCGTGCGAATTTAGACGTTGCGTGTGGTCCGGATGGTCCACTTTGACGGGCCGGAACACGGGATGAGCGACGAGCGACGGAAAACTGTGGTCAGCTTGTTCCAGTGTGACTTGTAGAACGTTGTCGCTAACGGCACGCGCGCCGAACTGTGGCGGTGGCGCTGCAGGCGACGGCGATGGAGATGGTTGCTGGTTCGGCTGAGGCTGCTCGGTGGGCGCGGGAATCGGTACCGTCGCTCCCTCGATGTTCGAAAGCAGCTCTGTGTGTGGCGCGAGCGGACCGATTTTCAGCGTCCGTTCCCAGGAACGAACGAAGTCGCCGGCGGTTACGCGTTCGCCATTGGACCAGCGCGCGTTGTCGCGAAGATAGAAAGTCCAGACGCGTCCGTCCGCAGACGATTCCCAACGCGTCGCAACGCCGGGAACTGGCGCGAGAGTTTTCGGATCGTAATCGGTCAGGCCTTCGAAAAGCGCGCGCACGGCGTCGGTGTCAGGCGGCGCGGCGGCGAATGCCGGATCGAACGTCTGCGGGAGTCCGCCGTCACTCCAGCGAAACTCCTGCGCGCGCGGCGTGACGACGTTGCCGTAGTAAGTCGATGGCTCGTCATCAGTGAAACACCCGCTGTGCGTGAGGCACAGTATCAGCAGTAGCGAACAAAAGGGTGCGATGCGTTTCATCTGTGTTTAGATAACGCGTTGTAAACTTCGACGGTCCGTTGCCGCGTGGGCTCAAAACCGTCAGACGTGTCGATCAAATAGTCAGCGTAGCGTTGCTTCTCTTCCTGCGGCATCTGCGATGCGATGCGTTGCTGTGCTTCCGCGAGCGTCAGCTTGTTGCGCAACATCAGCCGTTCGAGTTGGACCTCGGGGCGGCAATGGACCACGATCAGTTTGTCGAAACGCTTGTAACCACCTGACTCAATCATCAGCGCCGCGTCGACAATACCGATTCCGTCCGGATCTTCGCGTTCCCAATCGCGCAGGATCTCGTCCTGGCGCGCGATGATGAACGGATGAAGCACGTGGTTCAAACGTACACGTTTTTCTTCATCGCCAAAAACGAGTGACGCCATTCGCGCGCGATCGAGGGTGCCGTCAGGCGCCAATATCTCCGGGCCAAAACTCTGTACCACCGCCTCGAGACCGGCAGCACCTTTCTGCACCACGTCGCGTGCGGTTTGATCCGCGTCCATAACGTGACACCCTAGTTCAGCAAACACGGACGTCACAAACGATTTGCCAACGGCGATCGACCCAGTTAACCCGACTCGGAGCATCTCAGTTTCGCCGCTTTCAGGGTGTTCTTCATCAACATCGCCACAGTCAGCAGACCGACTCCGCCGGGAACCGGCGTCAGCTTACCGGCAACCTGTGCGACCTCGGCCGGATGGACATCGCCAACCAGCGTGGAGCCGCGTTTGGACAAAACAGCGAGTCGTTTATCTGCTTCCGCACCAAACAGTTCCCGCACTTGATCGGGATCGGTGACCTTGTTCATGCCAACGTCGATGACCGTAGCGCCCGGCTTAACATGTTCGCCTCGGATCATGCCCGTCCGGCCAATTGCCACGATCAGCAAATCAGCTTCGCGCGTGACGGGCGGCAGGTCGCGCGTGCGCGAGTGACAGATCGTCACCGTCGCATCGCGTTGCAAAAGTAGTTGGGCCATCGGACGACCGACAATCTGACTGCGACCGACGACACACGCGCGCGCTCCGCGAATCTCGACGTCATTGTGAACGAGCAATTCGATGATTCCCGCCGGCGTGCAGGGCACAAACGCCGGTCGGCCTAGCGCGAGATTTCCGACGTTCACCGGATGAAATCCGTCGACGTCCTTACGCGGATCGATCGCCTCGATGATCGCGCGTTCTTCGATCTCAGCCGGCAACGGAAGCTGCGTAAGAATCCCATCGACGTCGTCGCGCGCATTCAACGACGCGATCAGGTCGAGTAGTTCGGTAGTCGTCGTAGACGCCGGCAACGCGTGATGTTCCGATCGGATGCCGACCTCTTGACACGCCCTGATCTTGTTCCCGACGTACACGGCCGACGCCGGGTCGTCGCCCACCAGCACGGTCGCGAGACGCGGCCCCGCGCCGTACGCCCGAACCATCTCTTCGATTTCCGTCTTTACTTCCTGCTTGATTTTGGCCGCCAGTGGCCCACCCTCAAGCAACGTCGCGCGAGTTTCCATTTGTTGACGAATAGTATACACAGATTCCTCCGATTATAATTCGACCCATGTTGTTCCTGAGACTAGTTCTTCTAACAGTTTTGTCGGTATTGCCGGTCGTTGCGCAAACGAACCCTGAGTACCTGCGCGGGCGCGAAGCCGAACACTCCGGCGACATCGCCAAAGCGTCCGCAAGTTACCAGGCAGTCGTCACCAGTAACTCGGTGCTCAAAGAATATGCGCTATGGCGACTCGCGCGTATCGCCCGTTCGACCGGCGACCTTCCACTCGAACGCGAACGTTTGCGACAACTGCTCGCCGCCGCGCCGTCGAGCCGCTTCGCCGACGCCGCCGCACTGAGACTCAGCCAGAGTTTTTTCGAGAGTGGAGATTTTCAGTCCGCCGCCGACAATGCCCGCCCGCTTAGTTTAACTAAAAACACGACGCTGTCGCGTGAGGCCTTGTTGTTGATTGGTGAGTCGCTTGCTCGCGCCGGCAAGAATCCGGAAGCACGCGAAGTGTTCACGCGTATCGTGATGCAGATGCCCGACGCCTCGCGTCCGGACGACTTCGCGCTCGCCGCGGTTCGGAAACTCGATTCATTCGACAACAACGCCACGCTCTCCGAAGCAGAACACCTGCTGCGTGCTTCGGTCTACCAGTTCAATCGCGATTTCGCCGGCGCGCGTGTTCATTATCAAAAGCTGATCAACAGCTACCCGCAAAGTACGACGCTGCCGAACGCGACCTTTCAACTGGCCCGCGGGTTCTATCTGGAAGTGAAGTATGACGACGCGCTGAAAGCGTTTCAGAAAGTCTCAGACGGCTATCCAGAATCATCGAGTGCGCGCGAAGCGCTGAGTTTCATCGGTTCGACTTACCTCCGCATGAAGCGTTACGACGACGCCATCGCCACGTACAAACGGTACATCGAACGCTTCCCTGACGCGCCAAATCCCGAGCGTCCGTATCTGAATCTCATCGACGTCCTGCACGAATCGGGCCGTCACAACGAAGCGCTCGACTGGGTGCAACAAACTCGCACGCGGTTCAGAAACGACATCGGCGGCGTTCTCGCACTCTTTGCGCAACTGCGGATTCACATGGCGCAAGCGAACTGGCCCGCTGTCGTGCGTGATGCGGACGAGTTGTCGAAGTTTTCAGATCTCGGCGGGACGCGCGTGCCCGGCGGAACAAACCCGACGGAGATTAGCTTCCTGCGCGCTTACGCGTTGGAACAAATGGGCCGAACTGAAGAAGCCGTCGCGGCTTACCTCGCGATTCCCGACGGGCGAAACGAGTACTACGGCATGCGCGCAACGCAGCGGTTGCTCGCCCTCGGCGCGCAGGACAAGTCGCGCTCGATTGTTCAGATGCAGTTGAATGCACTGCTGAATCAAATGAAGTCTGAACAACACGAACCGGCGCGAGTAGCGGCGCAATCGGCCTTGCGGTTAACCACGGATCCGAAAACACGCGAGCAAATACTGAGACGGCTGCAAGCCGCGTACGATTCACTCGCAGCGTACCGGCTGCCGAAGTTTGAAATGCTGCCGGTCGCAAAGAAAGATCCGGAATCGATTGCGTATGCACTGTTTGAACTTCAACTCACCGACGAAGCGGTACCTGAGTATCTGGCGAAACTCGAAAGTCCCAAAACAGACGAGGCTTTCACAGCCGCAGTGCTTGCGGGGCGCGTCGGCCTGGCGAATCGCGCCGTACGCTTTGCCGAACCAATCTGGAAAACTGTGCCGGCGGATTACGTGATGGAGCTGGCGCCGCGTCAACTCGTTGAACTGTTGTATCCCGCTCCGTTTAGCGATTCGCTTTTCAAACATGCAACTCCGAGAAACGTCGATCCCAAGCTCGTGCTGTCGATCGCGAGACAGGAATCGCGCTTCCAGATCGACGCGAAGTCGATCGCCGCGGCGCGCGGGCTGATGCAGTTCATTCCTTCAACGGCGAATCAGATCGCCGGCGAACTCAAGCTCACCAATTTCAACCAGGACGATCTCTACAACGCCGATACCGCGATCCTGTTTGGTTCGCAGTATCTGTCGAACCTCTTCAAACTGTTTCCCAACCAACCGCAGGCAGTTGTCGGTGCGTATAACGGCGGCGAAGACAATCTGGCACGCTGGATCGCGCGCTCAAGGTCGACGGAAGCGGATCGTTACGTACCGGAGATCGGTTTCTCGCAGACAAAAGATTACGTCTACAAAGTGCTGGCTAACTACTGGACTTACCAGCGACTCTACAACGCCAATCTCATTCACATATCGCAAAAATGAGGAACGTTCTTTTACTGATACTGATCGTTCTCGCGGGCTTCGGTGCGTCGTGCAACCGGCGTTCGGGGAACGAGAAACGTTACGATCTCAAGGGCAAGGTGGTGATCGTCGAACCGGAAAAACACCTGGTGACGATCGCGCACGAAGAGGTCAAAGGCTACATGCCGGGCATGACGATGGCTTTTACCGTCCGCAACGAATCGGATCTGCAGATGCTCGTGCCGAATGCGGAGGTTACCGCGACGCTGGTTGTCGATGGATCGCATTCATGGCTGGAGGACCTGTTTGTCGTCACGAAACAAGCTGCTGGTGGTCCAATGGTGACCGCGGCGGTCCAGGCGAAGGAAGGCGACGAGGTCCCCAACTTCGCGCTCGTCAATCAGGACGCAAAACCGATCCGCCTCAACAACTATCGCGGCAAAGCGCTGCTGTTGACGTTTATCTACACACGTTGTCCGTTTACGGATCAGTGCACGTTGATGAGCAACAACTTCGCGCAAATCGAGCGGCAGTTAGGCCAGGATCCGCAGCTATACGCCAAGACTCACCTGTTGAGCATCAGCATCGATCCCGGTTACGACGATCCGAAGGTGCTGCGAAGCTACGGCGCGGCGCACACCGAGCGCTACGAGAACGAGACTTTCGCGCATTGGGAGTTTGCGACGGGAACAGGCGATCAGGTGAAGGACGTCGCTCAGTTTTTTGGGCTGACGTACTTCACTGAGAAGGACGAGATCGTTCACGCGTTGCGGACGGCAATCGTGAGTCCGGACGGGAAGGTTGCCAGGATCTACCAGGGCAACGAGTGGAAGACCGACGAAGTCATTGAAGAAATCAAGAAGGCCGCGTCTACGCCAACCCCTTGATCTTCTTAACTTCTTCGGTGAGCACGGGTACTGCTTCAAACAGGTCGCCTACGATGCCGTAATCGGCGATGTCGAAGATCGGCGCTTCGGGATCTTTGTTGATGGCCACGATCGTTCCCGAGTTCTTCATACCGACAAGGTGCTGAATCGCGCCCGAGATTCCCAACGCGACGTAAAGCTTCGGCGCAACGGTTTGACCCGACGATCCGATCTGACGATCGATCGGCAACCACTCGGCGTCGCAGATCGGACGCGACGCAGCAAGGTCACCACCCAAAACTTCAGCCAACTTCTCTGCCAGAACGAGATTGTCTTTGCTCTTGATTCCGCGCCCGACGGCGATGATGACTTCCGCCTTCGTGAGATCGACCGCCTGTTTTGCTTCCTGGAACGCGGGTTCGGGAACCATGCGCACGTCGCCAATCTGCACGGGCATGTTTTCGACTGCTGCGGAACCGCCTTTCGTCGCCTGGTCCGGACGATAAGCGCCCGTTTGGAACGTGGCAAACACCGGCGCCTCGCCGTCAGACGAAACATCAGCATCGAGCTTGCCGAGGAAGATGCGCCGCGTGAAACCCATCTT
This sequence comes from Pyrinomonadaceae bacterium, assembly GCA_025923035.1. Taxonomy (GTDB): domain Bacteria; phylum Acidobacteriota; class Blastocatellia; order Pyrinomonadales; family Pyrinomonadaceae; genus PSRF01. Next base: position 11,431 of record JAICGQ010000024.1, read on the forward strand.
TCCGTTATCAGCTTTGGCGCGAATGCAGTCGCTGATCAGACTTTTCTCAAAACGCGCGGCGAGTTTCGGAGCGAAGTCGCGCACCTGGTACGTGTGCGTCAGAAAAACGAGACTCGGATCCGTATGTTTCACGACTTGTTCGAGCGCGTCCGCGTAAGCATCCGGTGTGTAGTCCGCCAATTTCGGATCGCTGACCGCGATCACGCGTGCGATATCGTAAGCCGCGATCTCCTGCGCCAGGCCCGACACGTCAGCACCAAGCACAACTGCACTCACCGGCTGTTGCAACTGTGATCCAAACGCCTGCGCTGCCGCGATCGCCTCGAACGAGCTGCGATTGGCCGTCCCGCCTTTGTTCTCGATGAAAACCAGAATTCCGTTACTCATTTAACTAATAGACTCTCGCTTCCGTGTGCAGCTTCTGCGCCAACTCAGCGGCGCCCGCTTTTGCGTCGCCGTCGCCGAGCATCTGCGTCTGTTTCGTCTTTTGCGGCAGGTAGATCTTCTCGATCCGCTGGTGCGAAGGCCGATCCACCACGTCAGCAGGCGCCGTCACTTCTTTGATCTCTTTCTTCTTCGCCGCCATGATGCCCTTCAACGTCGCGTAACGAATCTGGCTGATGCCCGACTGGATAGTCAGCAACGCAGGCAGCGGCATCGTGTACCACTGGTACCAGCCGCTCTCGAGCTCTCGCTTCACGCGAAACTTTTCTGCATTCGCATCGACTTCGATCACGATCGTCGCATGCGGCAGTCCCAACAGCTCAGCCATGATCACACCGGTCTGACCGTATCCGTGATCGTCCGATTGAAGTCCCGTCATGACCAGATCCGGATTCTCATCGCGAATCGCACCAGCCAACACGGTCGCTGCCGCAAACGGCGAAAGATGCGTCAGGTTGTCGCCGACAACGTGAATCGCCCGATCGGCGCCACGCGCGAGCGCGTCCTTGATCACGCTCTTCACGCGCTGCGGTCCCATCGAACAAACGACTACTTCCCCGCCCAGCTTCTCGCGCACGCGCAACGCTTCCTCGAGTGCATAGCCGTCTGACTCACTCACTTCAAACGAGAGATCGCCTTCTTCGATCCACGTCGCGTCTTTGTTAATTCGCAGGATCGCGTCTTTGTTCGCGACCTGTTTCATCATTACGACAATCTTCATATTCTCTTCAACATTCGCTTTTAGAACTTCGTTCTTTGTTCTTGTTCCCAAGCTAAAGGGTAGCTAAACAGCGAGTCGTTCGCTTGCGAACAAAGTTCAAAGCACTAAGTACTAAGTACTAAGCTCTCATTCCTCATACCTCTTAAACAACAACGCCGCGTTGGTCCCGCCAAACCCGAAACTGTTCGAAAGCACGTAATCGACGCGCGCCTCGCGCGGTTCGTTGGGAACGTAGTCGAGGTCGCATTCAGGATCGGGATTGACGTAGTTGATCGTCGGCGCGATGACGTTGTGATGCAGCGTCAACACGCAGAAGATCCCTTCGATTCCACCGGCGGCGCCGAGCAGATGGCCCGTCATCGACTTGGTCGAACTGACCGCCAGCTTGTACGCGTGCTCGCCAAACGTGTCCTTGATCGCGAGCGTTTCGAACTTGTCGTTATACGGCGTCGACGTGCCGTGCGCGTTGATGTAGCCGACCTGTTCGGGCTTGATACCGGCGTCTTTCAGCGTTCGCTGCATGACGCGCCGCGCACCCGAACCTGTTTCATCAGGCATCGTCAGATGGAACGCGTCAGCGGCGATTCCGTAACCGACGATCTCGGCATAGATCTTCGCGTCGCGACGTTTCGCCGACTCCAGCTCTTCGAGGATCATGATCCCCGCGCCTTCGCCGATCACAAATCCGTCGCGATCGCGCTCGAAAGGCCGCGACGCGTGGATCGGATCGTCGTTGTTGGTCGACAACGCGCGCATCGCCGAAAAGCCCGCCACGCTCATCGGCGTGATTGCCGACTCCGCGCCACCGCAGATCATGATGTCTGCGTCACCGCGTTGAATGATCTTGAAACTGTCGCCAATCGCGTGGGCGCCTGCGGCGCAGGCCGTTGCGGTCGCGGAATTTGGTCCCTTCGCGCCGAAACGGATGGAAACCTGTCCGGCGGCGAGATTGACGATTGCCGAGACGATAAAGAACGGCGAAACACGATCGGGACCATCGTCGAGCAACTTCGAGTGCTCGCGCTCGATGGCCCAGAAGTCGCCGATGCCGCTGCTGATGTATGTGCCGACGTTCTCGGAAATGTCGTCCGGCATCTTACCGGCTTCGGTAAGCTTGATGCCGCTATCGGCGACTGCTTCGATAGACGCGGCAATCGCGTAATGAATAAAGGCGCCCATCTTGCGCGCCTCTTTCTTAGCGATAAATGTTAAGGGGTCGAAGTTTTTTACTTCGCAGGCAAACTTGACTGAGAACTTCTCAGCGTCGAATTTTTTGATGTAGTCCGCGCCGCTGCGACCATTCATCAGCGCAGTCCACGTCTCTTCGACAGTGTTGCCAACAGGAGTGACGAGGCCGAGGCCTGTAATCACGACACGACGTGTCAAAATTAAACTCCTTCAGGTCATTGCCGATTGCCAATTGCCGATTGAAAAACAATTGGCAATCGGAAATCGAAAATCGGCAATTTGTTTACTTCTTGTGCTGGTCGATATAGTTATAGGCGTCGCGAACGCTTTGAATCTTCTCAGCGTCTTCGTCCGGGATCTCGATCCCAAACTCTTCTTCGAAACGCATCACGAGTTCGACTGTATCCAGCGAATCAGCGCCGAGGTCGTCGATAAAACGCGCATTCGGCGTGACCTCGTTCTCATCGACACCAAGCTCATCGACGATAATCTGCTTGACCTTATTCTCGATCTCTTGATCGGGCATCGTGTTTGCTCCTCTGTGAGTTAATTAAACTAATACATCCCGGGCAGCAAGTGCGACGCTCGTCGCCTCCAGACTTGCCGCGTCTTCCACGTTAAGACATTTAATGTCGCGACTCGTTTGCCGCATGAGCCCTGACAAAACTTTGCCTGGTCCAACTTCGACCATTTTGTCGACGCCGTTCTCCATCAGCAACTGCATCGACTCGACCCAGCGTACGGGCGCCGACACCTGGCGAAACAACGCGTCGCGCAGTTCAGCGGGCGCGGTCGTGATGCGTGCGTCGACGTTCGTAACCACCGGAAACTTCGGTTCGCCGAACTCAAGCTGCTCGAGATCGGCGGCCAGCCTGTCCTGGGCCGGCTTCATCAGCGCGCAATGAAAAGGCGCACTGACATTCAACTTGATCACTCTTCGCGCGACGCCTTTCAGCAACTCGATCGCACGGTCGACAGCGGCGGCGTTTCCCGCGATGACCACCTGACCCGGCGAGTTTATGTTTGCGACTGAACAAACTTCGCTTCCGCCGGCCTCAATGCAAACGCGTTCGATGTCACTCAGTTCGCCGCCGATGACCGCAGCCATCGCGCCGGTCCCAACGGGCACCGCTTCCTGCATGTAGCGTCCTCTGGCGCGCACGGTTCGCAGGGCGGCGGACAATTCCAAAACCTTGGCAGCGGTAAGCGCAGAGTATTCACCCAAACTATGTCCAGCGACAAATGCCGGAGCCGGTGCGCCCGCGGTTTCCAACGCGCGAAACGCGGCAATCGAGACCGCCAGAATCGCAGGTTGCGTGTTCTCGGTTAACTGAAGTTCCTCAGCCGGGCCCTCAAAACACAGTCGCGATAACGCGAAACCGAGTGCGTCGTCAGCTTCTTCAAAGACCTGTCGCGCAACGGGAAACCGCTCAGCTAAATCTTTACCCATTCCCGGAGTTTGTGAACCCTGACCGGGAAAGAGAAACGCGGATTTAAAGGATCCTTCTACCATCGCATCAACACCGCGCCCCAGGTAACGCCGCCGCCAAACGAAGTCATCAACACCAGATCGCCTGGCTTCACCCGCGACGCCTGCACGCATTCATCGAGCGCGATCGGTATCGACGCCGCCGACGTGTTGCCGTGGACCGCGATGTTCGAATAGACCTTCGACATATCCACGTTCAACCGGTCCGCTACCGCTTCCGTGATGCGTTGGTTCGCCTGGTGCGGAATGAAGAGATCGACGTCTTCTTCCTTCTGTCCGCCCTGCTCCAGCACTTCGCGCGAAATCTCGGTCATTGATCGCACCGCGACTTTGAACAGCTCGTTGCCCTTCATCTTGAAGAAGTGATCGCCGGCTGCGAGCGTCTCAGCCGTGGGCCGTCGTCGCGTGCCTCCGCCCGGTGAATAAAGCTGCTCTTCATAACGTCCGTCTGACTTGATCTTCGACGCGAGTATGCCGCGACTACCATCCACGGGGCCCAAAACTGCTGCGCCGGCGCCGTCGCCAAACAACACGCACGTTTGACGATCTGTGTAATCAACGTATTGCGTCAGGACTTCCGCTCCAACCACCACGGCGTATCGCACCTGGCCCGTTCGGATCATCGAATCAGCCAGCGAGACTCCGTACAAAAAGCCCGAACAAGCTGCGACTACGTCCATTGCCGCAGCGTTATGCGCGCCGATTTCGGCCTGGATGATGCAACCCGTCGAGGGAAGTATTTGGTCAGGAGAGACAGTGGCGCAGATCAGAAGCTCGATGTCCGCTGGATCGAGTCGTGCTCGTTCGATCGCCTGTCGCACGGCGCGAATGGCAAACATCGAAGTGTACTCGTTTGGCGCAGCTTTCCGGCGTTGTTTGATGCCGGTGCGGGTAGTGATCCACTCGTCCGAGGTCTCAACCATCTTGGCGAGATCGGCATTAGTCAGAATGCCTTCAGGGTACGAGTGTCCGGTACCCAGAATTCCAGCGCGTTGGTTTGCCATTAATTGCCTCAGAATATAAATGTCGAACTACTTTATGCAACCCGCGTCATCTGTGCTTCGATAATTCCGTGTTCAATACGTTCGCTCGTATAGTGTTCAGAAAATTCCTTCACGCTCCGGATAGCATTGCGAATCGCTTTCGCGTTGGATCGGCCGTGGCCGATCAAAACGATTCGATTGACGCCGAGTAACGGCGCGCCGCCATATTCCGTGTAATCGAGACGTTTCTTGATATTGCGAAACGCTGGTTTCGCGAGCATTGCGCCGGCTTTCGTCACCGCCGTCGCCATCAACTCCTTCTTCAGCATCGACAACACTGCTTCCGTCAGACCTTCCGACAGTTTCAGCATCACGTTGCCGGTGAATCCGTCGGTGACGATCACGTCAACCATGCCGGAAAACACATCGCGTCCTTCAACGTTGCCGACAAAGTTGATGTTGCTCAACTGCCGCAACAACGGAAACGCCTCTTTCGTGAGATCGTTTCCCTTCGCCTCTTCTTCACCGATGCTCATCAACCCCACTGACGGTTTGACTGTTCCCAGCACCGAGCGTGAATACGCGTCGCCCATGATCGCGAACTGGGCCAGGTGATGCGGTTTACATTCCGAATTCGCGCCTACGTCGAGCAACAACGTCGGCTTCGCGGCTTTCGTCGGAATCATCGCCGCGAGTGCCGGACGATCGACGCCCTGAAGCGTTCCGAGCACCATCTTCGCCGTCGCCATCGCGGCGCCAGTGTTTCCGGCAGAGACAAAACCGTCGCCACGGCCTTCGCTCACCAGCTTGGTCCCGATTCTCAAAGAACTCTTTTTCTTGCGCCTGACGGCGTTTGCGACGGCTTCGTCCATCGCAATGACTTCCGCCGCTTCGACCAACTCGATCCCGTGATCGCCGTCACCGCGCCAACCACATCGTCGCAGTTCCGGCTCGACCTTCTGCGGCTGGCCCACAAGGATAACGCCCACACCGAAGTCGCGCGTCGCAGCGAGCGCGCCGTCGATCTCAGCGTGTGGCGCATGGTCACTGCCCATTGCGTCGAGAACGACCTTGCCCGTTAACTGGGCTTCATTCTTCGACTGACTTCGCACTGATTTAGAGTTTAGGACTGTTCCACCTGCACTATTTCACGGCCTTTGTAATGGCCGCATTTGGGACATACACGGTGGGGCATGCGGGGCTCACGGCAATTCGGGCAAAGCGTGGTCTGGGGGACGCGCAGCGCATCGTGCGCGCGGCGCTTGTCGCGACGAGCCTTGGAGTGTCGTCGTTTTGGATTTGGCATAATGACTCCGTCTTTTAATTAATCGCTATTCTTTAAACTCTTGAGCGCAGCCCAACGCGGATCGACCTCGTCAGCGGCGCAGTTACACTGGCCGGTGTTCAGGTCAATTCCGCACTCCGGACAGATTCCCTTGCAATCCTCGCCACAAAGCGTGCGCGCAGGCACGGCGAGTAGAATCTGCTCTTTTACGATCTCGTCGACGTCGATCGATTCGCCATCAAACACCGACACCGACATTTCCTCTTCACTGAGCGCCGCTATGGAGCTGGATTCGTAATCCGCTTCCGTGATGTACTCGAGCGCAAAGTCAGCGCTGACAGGCAGTTGCACGGGCTTCAGACAACGATCGCACTCGACTTGGGCTCGCGTTTCGACGTGCCCGTTCACGGCGACCGCTTGCCCGGTCCGTCTTATAGTGCCTTCAACCTCTGCCGCGTGCGCTAAATTGACGCGCTCATCGATTGGATTAAGCTCTTCAGGCTGATAAACATGAGCGAAATTGCCCCTGCCGCCAACCAACTTCTCGAGCTCAATCCGCATTCCCACCTCGCACTGCCGCCGATAGTTCTTTTCGGCGCGATGCGCACAAAACGGCCATTATAGCGGGCAAACTTGGTCTGTCAACGCGCCAATGCTTGGAACGACAGGGCTTAACGCGACTCATCGTCCAATTACCTCATTCTGTTAAAGAATACTAGGAGATTTCCGTGGAAACTCGTGGTCCGATCGAAGCAACTGCTGGCGTTGCCGTGTTTCCTGGTAGTGAGTTAATGAGCCTGCTGGTTGCTTGCCTTGAATGCTCGTAAGGCATCTTCACGAAGCGCTTCGGCAAGTCGCCGGTCAGCTCCTGACATCAGCCGTCTGGTTTTACTGACCTGGAAGAGCGGCGTGGTCCTGAGATTTCGAATAGGAACGGAATGATCCGAAGGATCAACGATACCGGCCTTCTGCAATGCTTGTTCAGCAAGTTCCTTCCGGCCAGTTCTCACGTAAACTTCCGCCAGCAGGTAGAACGCTTCGGTGTAGCAGGGGTCCATTTTGGTGGCTTTGCGGAGGTGACGGACCGCGAGGGTGTCGCGGTTGAGTTCGTAATAGAGACAGCCGAGGACGTAATGCGCTTCGGGTGAGGGACGGACGGTCAACGCGCGTTTGAATTCACCCAGGGCACGACGCCAGTTCTTCTCCGCGACAAACAACCAGCCGAGGCCATAGTGCCCCGCGAACGAAGAGCCGCCTTGCGCATTCGCGTTACTCAACAAATCCTTCGCGAGTTCGACTTCACCGTCGTCAGCGCAAGTCAGTCCCAGCAAAAGCGAAACGCGAACGTCGTTTGGCGACGCAGCGTGTGCTTTCCCGAGATACACGCGTGCCAGTTTCGATTTCCCACGGCGGAAGAAATGTTCGCCGATGAACAGATTCAACGCCGTGTTCTCGTCGGCGATTTCGGCAGCACGTTGCAGCTTGGTGATGCCCTGCGTGACTTGCTTGTCTTCGATCAGCAGAAAACCTTCGTTCACCAACTCTTCGAACACTTTCTGACCGGGCGTGACCAACGTACCCGAGGCATCAGCCCGCGCCAGGATCTGCAATCGCAACTCGTCGCGATGAACATTCTCTTCCTGCTCAGTAGCGTCGCGTTGACAACGCTCGCTCCACAACTTCTCCAACCGCTCCGGCTGGACTACGCCATCTTCGGCGAGCAGGTTTACCAGCGCCTTGACGAGCGACCGATCGAAATACGCGTTCTGCGCGTAACGCAAAAGCAGATCGAGACTTCGCTCCAAACGTTCGGCCAACCGTGCGACTCTGTTTTCCGCCGCGGAAATGCGTTCGAGAAGGTGTTCGTCGGTCGAGAGTCCCGCACTGCCGACTTCAAATCGCGACGACGACGGCTCGACGATGATCATCAGCCGCGTACCGCAGCGCGCACAGAACTCCTGGCCCAGCGGATTCGCTGCGAGACACTTTTGACAGTAGTGTGAGATCGTGGGGCGCATTAAGCCGAATCAGTATTCGTAGAATCCGCGGCCGCTCTTCCGTCCCAACCAACCGGCGTCGACATAACGCTTCAACAGCGGGCAAGCGCGGTATTTTGGGTCGCCGAGCCCTTCATATAACACATTCATGATGGCGAGGCACACGTCCAAACCGATGAAATCGGCGAGTGTGAGCGGTCCCATCGGATGGTTCATGCCGAGCTTCATGATGCCGTCGATACTCTCGCGCGTCGCTACGCCTTCGTACAATGCGAAGATCGCTTCGTTGATCATCGGCATCAGCACCCGATTCGAAACAAACCCGGGCGAGTCCTGACAATCGAGCGGGACCTTGTCCATCTTCACCGCGAGCGTACTCACCTGCTCGTACGTCTCGTCCGACGTCGCAATCCCGCGTATCACTTCGATGAGTTTCATCACCGGCACCGGATTCATGAAATGCATGCCGATAACTTTGTCGGGCCGGCTCGTAGCAGCGCCCAGTTTCGTGATCGAGATCGACGATGTGTTTGAAGCAAGAATGGCGTTCGGCGGCGTGATTCGGTCGAGCGCTTTGAAGACTTCCGTCTTGACGGCGAGATCTTCAGTGACAGCTTCAATCACAAACGAAGCTCCGCTAAACGCTTCGAGATCCGTTGTCGTGCGAATGCGTTCGACGATCGCCTGCTTCCCTGCCTCGTCGAGTCGCTGCTTGTCGACGTCACGTTGCAGACTCTTATCGATCGCTGCGAGCCCACGCTGCAGAAACTCGTCGCGCACGTCGCGCATAATTACGGCGTAGCCGGCACGAGCAGCAACCTGGGCGATTCCGTTTCCCATTGTGCCCGCGCCCACTACGCCAATGATTTCACTCACGATAGTAAGAGGCTCCTTGTGAACTCAGCGCCAGTCAGGCGGCGACGGCGGCGAATTGTATTGTCCTTCGCGTTGCCGTTGAGATTCGTGGTCCCACTCGTTGGCCCAGGTTTGGCGTCCCGGCGGAAGAGCGTAGTTGCTGCCGCGGTCGAAATATTGTTTGCCCGGTTCGCTGAAGAGAAACCAGAACGTGTAGACAGTGACCGCCGTGCCCATCGGAAACTGTCCGCCCGCGAGTACTGCCGCGATGATGGCCCAAACCTTTGCCCACTTCTTTCCTTTGAGCAGCCCGTAGCCGGCAACGAACGAGGGTAACGTGAACAGAGCAAACATCACCGTCATGAACAAAAGCATGAACACCATGAAGAATACAGGGGGACCGGCTGAACCTGGCGTCGATAACATCGCACTAAGCATGCTGACTCCAAAAAAGATCCCAAATAGGCCGAAGAGCAGAGCAAAAAACGCGCCGTACCCGATGTGGGACCAGCCCAAATATTTGATGTGTTGTTCAGGGGTCAAGCTAATCTCCTATTTCAAGCCGCACTCAGGGAAACCGAGCATCATCGTTCAACCGCCATCGCGACCGCATTGCCACCACCCAAACACAGGGCGACAACGCCACGATGCGCATTGCGACGTTTCAATTCGTACAAAATGCTGGTCAACAAACGCGAACCGGATTGTCCGATCGCGTGACCAAGCGCCACCGCGCCACCGTTCACATTAACACGCTCCGGAACGAGTCCGAGTTCCCGAGTGACGGCAACCGCTGCCACGGAAAACGCCTCGTTCAACTCGATCAGATCGACTTCGCTCGCCGACCAGCCGGTCTTCTTGAACAACTTCCGCACGGCTTCGACCGGCGCCATCATCACATACTTCGGTTCCACGCCGGCAACCGCCTGCGCCACGATTCGCGCCATCGGATCGACACCCAACTCCTGCGCCCGACGCAGTGACGTAACCACAACTGCCGACGCACCATCGTTCACACCAGGCGCATTACCCGCAGTTACGCTTCCCTCTTTCTTGAACGCTGGCTTCAGTTTTCCAAGCGCGTCCACCGACGTGTCTTCACGCACCGTCTCGTCCGTGTCGAAAACAAGTGCCGGCCCTTTCTTCTGCGGAATCTCGACCGCGACGATCTCGTCTTTAAACTTGCCCTCCTTGATCGCGGCCGCCGCTCTGCGATGCGAGTTAACGGCGAATTCGTCCTGTTCGCTTCGTCCCACTGAGTATTCCTCAGCGACCAACTCACCGGTGCAGCCCATGTGATAGTTTTCAAAGGCGCACCATAGCCCGTCGTTGATCATCGAGTCGACGAGTTCGCCGTTGCCGAGACGATAACCTTCGCGCGCTTTCGGAATCAGATACGGCGCGTTGCTCATCGACTCCATGCCGCCGGCAACAACCATCTCCGAATCACCGAGTTTAACGGCCTGCGCCGCCATCATCACGGCTTTCAAACCCGAACCGCAGACCTTGTTGACAGTCACTGCGGCAACTGACGGCGACAATCCACCTCGCAATGCCGCCTGGCGCGCCGGGTTTTGGCCCAATCCAGCCTGGATCACACATCCCATGATCACTTCGTCAACTTCTTCCGGCTTGATCCCCGCTCGCCTCACACTTTCGCGCACTGCGATCGCGCCGAGTTCCGGCGCGGTAAAGCCCTTCAACGATCCTAAAAACTTGCCCACCGGCGTTCGTGCAGCACTGATTATTACAGCCTCATTTAATTCAGACATGCACCAATCCTAGCCGATTCTTATCATCAGTGTCATCCGTGTTAGACTTCCCTACGCATGCAAGCACTCATTCTGGCGGGGGGCAAAGGCACACGCCTGCGCCCGTTAACGGTTTACACCCCGAAACCAATCGTTCCCATCTGCAACCGACCGTTCCTGCTCTACCAAATCGACACGCTCCGACGCGCCGGTATAATCGACATCACCCTGTCGCTTTCGTATCAGCCGAACAAGATCGAGCAACTGCTCGGCGACGGTTCCGACTACGGTGTAAAACTGAAATACACCGTCGAACCGCAGCCGATGGGCACCGCGGGCGCTTACAAGTTTGCCGAAGATCTGATTCGTGAACCGACGGTCGTTTTCAACGGCGACATCCTTACCGATCTCGATCTCAAAGCCGTCATCCGCGAACACAACGAACGCAAAGCGACGGCGACCATCGTGCTCACGCCCGTCGAGAATCCGGAAAGTTACGGACTCGTCGAGACGGAATCGGACGGCTCGATTCGCCGCTTTCTCGAGAAGCCGAAGCGAGACGAGATTACGTGCAACACCATTAATGCCGGCACGTACATTCTCGAACCGAAAGTGCTCGACTACCTGCCTGCCGGTGAGAACTACTCGTTTGAATACGGTTTATTCCC
>JAICGQ010000025.1 GCA_025923035.1 Pyrinomonadaceae bacterium
CCCGATCGTGAGTCTCGGGTTCAAAGGCATCACGTTTCTCGAGCTGCGTTCATTTGGCGCGCGGTCGGACTTGCACTCGAAGTGGGGCGCGATCGTTCCGAACCCGGCGTGGCGGCTGGTCCAGGCGCTTGCGACGATCACGTCGCCGAAGGGCGTCATCACGATCGATGGTTTTTCGTCGTACATCGCGCCGATCAGCGATGAAGACTCGGAAGTGTTGAAGAACATCGAGCTCGACGAAGCGGGACTGAAAAAAGAGTTTCGTATCGGCGGTTGGGTCCGGGCGATGAAGGGCCCGGCGCTCGTGAAGGAACACATCTTTGGTCCAACCTGCACGATCTGCGGTATTCATACGGGTCACACCGAGGCGGGCGCGAAGACGGTTTTGCCGAGCATGGCGATGGCGCGTCTCGATTTCCGTCTGGTGCCTGATTTGACGGCGCAGATCGTCGTGGAGTTGTTGCGCGCGCATCTCGATATACGAGGGTTCAAAGACATCGAGATCATCGAGTTGGGCAGCGCGCCGCTGGCGAAGTCGTCGGCGAAGACGCGTGTGGCTCGCGCAGTGATCGATTCGACCATGGAAGTCTACGGCAAGCCGGCGCTGATCTATCCGATGGATCCATCGAGTGGACCAGTCGGCGCCGTGTGTGGCGTGTCGCAGCCGGCGATTCCCGTAGCTTCTTTCGGAACCAGTTACGCCGGATCGAATCCGCACGGACCAGACGAAAACATCCGCGTCGACGATTTTCTCCAAAGCATCAAGCTCGTCGGACGCGTGATTCACAAACTTGCTGCGTCGCGCTCGAAGCCTGAGTCAGAAGAAGACCGCAAATCAACCGCACCCCTGCCGAAGTTGAAACACGGATAAATCAGTGCCTAAAGCAGTCGCGCGTCAAATCGAAAAGCTCCGAGACCAGATCCGACGTCACGACGAACTCTATTACGTCAACGACTCTCCCGAGATCTCCGATCGCGAGTACGACCTCCTGCTCCAGAAACTTCAGGAACTCGAAGCAGCAAATCCTGAATTCGTAACGCCCGATAGTCCTACACAACGCGTTGGGGGACGGCCTGCGGAAGGTTTTCCGGAGGTGGTCCATACACGCCCCATGATGTCGCTCGATAACAGTTACAACATCGACGAGCTGCGTGCTTTTGACGAGCGCTGCCGGCGTCTCGCCGACGGGCGACCGCTGGAATACGTAGCCGAATTGAAAATCGACGGGCTGTCGTTGTCGTTACAATACGAAAACGGCGTGTTGACTCGCGGGGTCACCCGTGGCGATGGACGCATCGGTGAAGAGGTGACGCAGAACGCCCGCACGATTCGCAGCGTGCCCTTGCGTCTCAGACCGGAAGCGAAGGGCATCACCGGACCGCTCGAAGTGCGCGGCGAAGTCTTCATTCCGCTCGACGTCTTTCAACGGACCAACGCTGAACGCGAAGAAGCGGGCGAACCGCGTTTCGCGAATCCGCGCAATGCAGCCGCCGGCGCGATTCGCCAACTCGATCCGAAACTGGTCGCGCGCCGGAAGCTCGACATGTTTGTCTACGACCTGCTCGTTGGCGGACGCAAACCGTTTCCGACGCATTCAGAGTCGCTCGAGTGGCTCGATAAAGCAGGGTTTCGCGTAAACACTCATCGCCAGGTTTGCAAGAACATCGACGAAGTAATCGACTTCGCAAACGAACAAGAAAAGTTGCGCGACGATCTGGGTTACGAGATCGACGGGCTCGTCGTGAAGGTCAACTCGACGGCGCTGCAAGACGAATTTGGCGCAACGTCTAAAGCGCCGCGCTGGGCCATCGCTTACAAATACCCGGCACGACAAGCGTCTACAAAGGTATTGGACATTCAAGTGCAAGTTGGGCGAACGGGAGCCTTAACTCCGGTTGCCTATCTTGAACCTGTGTTTCTCGCCGGCACGACCGTTTCACGAGCGACGCTCCACAATTACGACGAGATCGAACGTCTGGGCATCAAAATTGGCGATTGGGTGATGATCGAAAAGAGCGGCGAGATAATTCCGAAAGTCCTTAGCGTCATCACCGCGAAGCGGACGGGAAAAGAAAAGGACTTCAAACCTCCCACTCATTGTCCAGTCTGTGGTGGATTGATCTCTCGTCCTGAAGGCGAAGTCGTGGCTCGTTGCGTCGCGGCGGACTGCCAGGCGCAACTCGTCGGACGGCTGCTCCACTTCGCGTCGCGTCGTGCAATGCGTATCGAAGGTCTTGGCGACGTGCTCGCGATTCAGATGGTCGAAGCAAAGCTGGTGAAAGACGTTGGCGATCTTTATTCGCTCACACTCGATCAGGTCGCCGCTTTGCCGCGGATGGCAAAGAAGTCAGCCACAAACCTGCTCGAACAGATCGAAGCAAGCAAATCACGCGAGCTGAGTAACCTGATCTACGCGCTCGGGATCCGTCACGTCGGCGAACGTACGGCGGGAATACTCGCGCACGAAATGTCATCACTCAATCGGCTGACAGAAGCGTCGGTCGAAGAGCTGGATGCAATTCCCGAGATCGGTCTCACCGTCGCCGAAAGCGTCCGCGATTGGTTTGATGACGAGGGGAATCGCGCGCTTTGTGATAGGCTCCGCGCCGCGGGAGTTAACACCGAGTCGACCAGAAAGAGCAGTGCGTCACTGGATGAACGCTTCGCCGGTAAACAGTTTGTGCTGACCGGGACGTTATCGGGCTTCACGCGCGATGAAGCGAAGGCGTTGATCGAAGCGAGGGGCGGGCGAGTAAACTCTTCCGTGAGTAAGAAAACCGATTATGTTGTCGCCGGCGAGGCCGCCGGATCGAAGCTCGACAAAGCGGAGTCGCTCGGCGTGACCGTAATCGACGAATCAGTTTTTAAAACGATGCTGGAGTAGTGATGAATCCGGAACCTACAAAGAAGCTGCAACTCCTCTACACGCTCTTTTGCGATGACGTGCGACTCGAAGCCGGCAACAAGTTATCGTTCATGGGTGTATTCCAGAACATGATGGTCCAACAGCTACCGCTCTCGTTAATCAAGTTTGCCGTAGTTAACCACTGGCAAGGCAGCGGCAGTTACTTGTCAGAGGTGCGCATATTGACACCCGATCGTCAACAGCCAATCGTGTTCTCGCAACCGACACGGTTCGAGATTGCGTCAGGCGGCTTCGCCGACAACATTAGTTTTTTTGTTAATGTGACTTTTCCGACGGCGGGGCGCTACGTCGTACAGACCCTGATCGATTCGACCTTGTTTCAGGAGCAAATTTTAACCGTCTCCGACGTCGCCGAATCAGAAATGCTGGGGACGTCGGAGGCGGTCAATTAACTGAGAGGATGATGGCTGGTCGGCCCTAGCCAACTCTGAGTTGGAGCTAGCCAACTTCGATGTTAAAGAGCTTGATTTTAGAGTTAAGTGTGGTGGCTTTGATGCCCAGTAGCCTTGCTGCCTTCGCCTGGTTACCGCCGGTTTCAGACAGGGCCATTTTGATCAAGTGAGTCTCGAACCGCTGTACTTCATCGTAAAAACTGATTCCTCCGAGAATGTCCAACGGCTTGAGTCTGGTTGCCTCTTCGGTGAACGCCTTATCACGTGCGAGCGTTTCGGCTTCGTTCAAAAGAGCATCCGCCAGATCGACGACGCGCTGGATGCGATCGCGGTCCGGCCGCTCGGCAAGTTTAAGACGCACAGTTCTCTCGGACGACATGCCGCCATGTCTCAAGTTGTCCGTTTCCATCAAAGCTGCTTGATCGACGTTCATTAAAAAACTCCCCTTTCGGAACTGACCTCTTGTTAGGAAAACACCAACCTCCGAAAATCCGTGACAGTTATTTTTCAGATGGTATGTGAGGCTAAAGAGTTGTTATTGGTGCGGATGAGAGGACTTGAACCTCCACGATGTCACCATCACAGGCTTCTGAGACCTGCGCGTCTGCCAGTTCCGCCACATCCGCATGAGACGAGTGCTCATTATGCGAATGCATCCAGGGAGTGTCAAGAATGGGTGCTGACCGTCTCGCAGTCCGTATTTATACGGAGTGGGTTATGATGATTTTCGATGAGTAAAGACCAACTCAGCGTCAACCTCGCACGCATCCGTGCGCAAATCGAGGCTGCGGCCCTAAAATGCGGACGTTTGCCCCAGGACGTCACGCTGATCGCGATCAGCAAGACCCATCCTGCTTCGCTGGTGAGAGCAGCGATCGAATTGGGCGCGACAGACGTCGGCGAAAATCGCGTTCAGGAAGCGGAAAAGAAGATTAACGAGGTTGGTCGAAACGCCACACGCTGGCACCTGGTCGGGCATCTCCAGGCGAACAAGGCACGTCGCGCAGTCCAGCTATTCGATGTTATACACTCGCTCGACTCTCTGGAACTGGCTCGTCGTCTGGACCGGTTGTGTGGCGAAGAGGGCCGGAAAAATTTGCCGGTGCTGATCCAGGTTGATCTCGGTCACGAGGAGACCAAGTCAGGGATTGACGAAGGACAACTATCGGAGCTCGCAGAACGTTTGAAAGAACTGGAGCGCGTGCAGCTGGTGGGATTGATGACGCTGCCGCCCTTTTTTGACGATCCGGAGCAGGCGCGTCCGTTCTTTCGCCGGTTGCGAGAGCTGCGAGACGAGCTTGCGTCGCGAGGCGCGTTTGGCGATCGGAAAGGCGAGCTCTCGATGGGTATGACAAACGATTTCGCGGTGGCAATTGAAGAAGGAGCGACGATGGTCCGTGTGGGCACGGCGATCTTTGGTCAACGATAAAAACAGATGCTGATGATTGATCGGATATTTTGGTTTCTTGAATCTGCCGTCATAGGGATAATCGTCGCGCTCATCATCCTGATGATCATTCGGATGATTGTCGACAAGGCGGACCTCAATCCATTTGGCGCGACTCATCGTTCGGTGCGGCGTTTGAGCGACGGCTTTATCGCTCCGGTCCGAGGCTTGTTGCGCGAGTTCAACGCTGATCCGAAATACGCGCCGATACTTGTCATTGTGATCGTGATCCTGATGGGGCTGCTAGCCATAAACCTGCTTGGGACGCTGGCGCAGATGACGCTGGGTATCATCTGGGCGCTGCGAGCCGGTTCACTGCCTGCTCTTCTGGGTTATGTCTTTCACGGGTTGATCTCGATTTACATCCTGATGATCTTCGTTCGCATGGTACTGACCATGGCGATGGTCAGTTACATGAACCGCTTCATGCGATTTCTCGTCGATGCGACGGAGCCGTTGCTTGGTCCGCTGCGTAAAAGAATCCCGCCGGTCGGACGGTGGGACATCTCTCCAATCGTTGCCTTCATCATTCTATGGCTAATACAGGCAGCGATCTCCGCAACGTTATTGCGGGGTGTCCGGTTTGCCAGTTTTGCAACTTTCAATTGATGATTCCGTACACAAACAACGGCGAGCAGTTGCATTTCAAGGTTCATGTCGTACCGGGCTCGTCGCGAAGCGAGATAGCGGGCTCGCACAACGACTCATTGCGGGTGCGAGTGGCAGCTCGTCCGATTGAGGGCGCTGCGAATGAAGAGTTGATCCTGATCCTGGCAAAGGCGTTCAAGGTTTCGAAGGGCAGTGTCAGGATCGTCAGTGGCGCTCGCGGGCGTGCTAAGCAGGTAAGTATCGAAGGTGATCCGGAGAGGTTGATCGAGCTGTTGGTAGCAAAGGCTGATAATGGACGGCAGTAAGGTTTCGCATTACAGGATTCTGGAGAAGCTCGGCGCGGGCGGTATGGGTGAGGTCTATCTGGCCGAGGACATGAAGCTCGGGCGCAAGGTCGCGATCAAGATCCTGAGCGAGGAATATACGACCAATAAAGATCGTCTCCATCGTTTCGAACAGGAAGCCGCCGCTGCCTCGAACCTGAACCATCCAAACATTCTGACGATTCACGAAGTTGGCACTGACGACGGGCGTCATTTCATCGCCACGGAATACATCGACGGCGTCACGCTGCGACGAAAAGCTGCAGAAGCGCCACTCGAAATCCGAGAGATCCTCGAGATCGCGATCCAGATCGCCGGCGCGCTCGAAGAGGCGCACGCCGCCGGCATCGTTCATCGCGACATCAAGCCCGACAACGTGATGGTGCGCCGCAACGGCTACGTGAAGGTGCTCGATTTCGGACTGGCAAAGTTGACCGAAACGATGGACCGGAGCCCATTGGATCCCGACGCTGCGACTCGCGTGATGGTCCAAACCGACGCCGGCGTCGTGATGGGCACGTCGCATTACATGTCGCCTGAACAGGCGCGCGGCAGACCGGTCGATGCCCGCAGCGACATTTGGAGCCTTGGCGTAGTGATCTACGAGATGGTGACGGGTCGGACGCCTTTCACGGGTGAAACCTCGACCGACGTCATCGTCGCCATCACACAGAAAGAGCCGTCGCCGCTAGCGCGTTTCGCGCCGAACGTACCCGCGGAGCTCGACTGGATCGTCAACAAAACACTGCGCAAAGATCGCGACGAACGTTATCAGACGATCAAGGAGTTGCTGACCGATCTGCGACGCGTGAAACAGCGGCTCGAATTCGAGCAGGAGCTGGAACGATCGTCCACGCCGGACCTGGTGACAAAGTCAACCGTCAGCACAGTCGGAACGCCGACGGTCCAGGAACGCGCGATGGAGACTAAGACCGTCACGCACGTCTCGAGCGCTGAATACATTGCCACCGGAATCAAACGTCACAAGATCGCGGTGGCACTCGTCGCACTCGCGATTGTCGCCTCGCTCGGCGCCGCTTACTACTATTACTTCCACCGCACGCAGCCGTTAACTGAACGCGACACCGTCCTGCTGACTGATTTCGTCAACACCACCGGCGAGACGCTCTTTGACGGCACACTCAAACAGGCGCTTGCAGTGCAACTGGGCCAGACGCCGTTTCTGAATCTCTTTCCCGAAGAACGCGTCCGCGAGACACTGCGCTTCATGGGCCGTTCACCCGACGATCGCATCACGCGCGACGTCGGCCGCGAGATCTGCCAGCGACAGGGCATCAAGGCGATGTTGGCCGGGTCGATTACGAGGTTCGGCAGCAACTACGTGATCACGATCGAGGCGATCGACCCGCGTTCCGGCAATCCATTCGCAAGCGAGCAAGTCGAAGCCGACACGAAAGAGAAAGTGCTGACGTCGCTCGGCACGGCCGCCTCGAACCTGCGACAGAAACTCGGCGAGTCGTTGAGTTCGATTCAAAAGTACGACGCGAAGATCGAGCAGGCTACGACTTCCTCGCTCGAAGCGCTGAAGGCTTACGCGATGGGCGATGAAGAGCGGGCCAAAGGACGCACGCGCGAATCGCTGGTGTTTTACAAGCGCGCGGTCGAACTCGATCCGAACTTCGCGATGGCTCACGCGCGCATCGGGGTGCATTACTTCAACCAGAAGGAAGTCGAGACGTCGAAGCCTTACATTCAGAAGGCCTACGATCTACGTGACCGTGTTAGCGAACGCGAACGCCTTTACATAGCTGAAAAGTACTACAACTACATAACGGGTGAACTCGACAAGGCCGGCGAGACACTGCAGACATGGTCCAAACTTTATCCTGACGACTTTGTGCCTCATAACAATCTCTCCATCAATTTCCGGATTCTCGGGCGAAACGAGGAGGCGTTGCAGGAATCGCTCGAGGCAGTGCGCTTAAGGCCGGACAACACTGCGGGTCGGACAAACGTCATCAGCAACTTCATCGCGCTAAGCCGTTTCGACGAAGCAGAGCAGGCCCGTAAGGAACTGGAAAAAATCAATCCTGACCATCTTATTGTCCATTTCGCCGGCTTTTATCTGAGTGCTGTTCGTGGTGATCAAGCAGGGATGGAACGCGAAGTACAGTGGGCCAGGGGTCGGCCTGAAGAGGCGGATTTCACGGCGATTCGCGGAGCGCACGCAATGCAACGTGGTAAGGCAAAAGAGGCGGAAGATTTGGCGAAGCGTGCCGCAGAGCTGTTCAAACAGCAAAAGCGAAACGAGAACGCTGCGAACATGTTCTTGAATCTGGCCGGCAATCTCGTCGTTTTGGGTAAGTGTCAGCAGGCAAAAGAAAATGCGAACGCCGCTATCGCGTTGTTCCGCAGCGATCTCGGAATGGCAGGGGCAGCGCTGGTCTATGCGGCCTGTGCCGATGCGAGTAAGGCTCAGTCGATGCTCGATGCAGTACGCACATCGGCTCCCAAGAACACGTTGGTAACCTCGGTTTTCAGTCCGATGCTTCGCAGTGAAGTCGAGAGAGGCCGCGGCAATATTGACGAAGCGCTTCAGTTGCTCGAATCGCTGCGGAGTTATGATTTGAGCGAGTCTACTGGACTGGCAAACAATTACTCGCGCGGACACCTGTATCTCGAAAAGCGACGCGCGAACGACGCGGCGGCAGAGTTCAGGAAGATCATCGAAAACCGCGGCATCGGCTGGTTTTCTCCGGTCCATGCGCTTGCACATGTCGGCCTGGCCCGCGCGGCTGTGATCAGCGGCGATACCGCGGGCGCGCGAAAGCTTTACCAGGACTTCTTCGCGCTGTGGAAAGACGCGGACGCGGACCTCCCGGTTCTCGTTCAGGCCCGCAAGGAATATGAGCAACTGAAATCTTGATCACGGATGTGATATAGTTCCGGCCCTAACAAACCCGCACAATTTCTCAGAAGGATCTGGATCAATGTCAGGACATTCCAAGTGGCATAGTATTAAACACAAGAAGGGCGCGCTCGATGCCAAGCGCGGAAAACTGTTCACGAAGTTTATTAAAGAAATCACCGTCGCTGCGCGTACTGGGGGCGGCGACCCGGACGCCAACGCGCGTTTGCGCAAAGCTATTCTCGATGCCAAGAGCGGCAACATGCCGAACGACACGATCGAACGCGCGATTCGTCGCGGCACCGGTGAAGAAGAGGGCGTCAACTACGAAGAGATCACGTACGAAGGTTATGGTCCGGGTGGTGTCGCATTGCTGATCCAGTCGATGACCGACAATCGAAATCGCACCGTTGCCGAGATCCGGCATCTCTTTTCCAAGAACGGCGGGAACCTTGGTGAAAGCGGATCGGTCGGTTGGATGTTTGAAAAAAAGGGTTACATCGTCGTCGATAAAGCCGCGAAGTCGGAAGAGGAATTGTTTGAGCTGGCGATCGAAGCAGGTGCCGACGACTTGCGCGACGACGAAGATAATTTCGAGATTCTCACTTCGCCCGACGCCTTCGAAGGCGTGCTCGCGGCGATCAAAGGCGCGGGAATCGAACCGCAGGCCGCCGAAGTCGAGATGGTGCCGCAAAACTACATTCGGCTGGAAGGCGCGGACGCTCGGCAGATGTTGAAGTTAATGGAAGCACTCGAAGATCACGACGACGTGCAAAAAGTTTCCGCAAACTTCGACATCAGCGAAGCCGACATGGCCGCTGCCTAGACTTCTAACAACAACTTCGTTTGGCTTGCCTCCTCGAAACGGCTTTGCCGCCTGATGTGCGGCTAGGCTATGCCTTGCCGTAACGCTGGACGTTGTCACTGCGGCTTTGCCGCGGGTTCGCGCTTAGACCACGGATTTGTCAGAGGTGTCAGTGGCCAGTTCCGCTTCTTCAGATTTAGCAGGCTCGCCCATAACTATCCGTACATTGTGAGTCTTTTCGTCGTCGGTCAAGGCGATCGCGCCGTCAGGTTGTATCGCGCCATCGACTTCGACACTCACAACACCGCGGCTCACGCCCAACGGATTTTCAACTCTGATCCGGTACACAGCGCCTTTCCGGCGATAAGTGATCTCGAAATCACGCCACCACCGCGGGATACACGGATCGATCCGCAAACGCGTGCTTTCGAGCTTGAACCCAACGATCGATTCGAGTCCCGCACGATACATCCAACCCGCCGAACCCGTGTACCACGTCCAGCCACCCCGACCGGTGTGCGGTGGCACTGCGTAAACATCGGCCACGGCAACGTACGGTTCGACCTTGTACTTGTGCAGACCGGCACGCGTCGACGAGTGATTGATCGGATTGAGCAGCGAGAAGAGTTCACCAGCGCGTTCGCCGTCGCCGAGGAGCGAGTAGGCGATCATGGTCCAAATGGCGGCGTGCGTATATTGCCCGCCATTCTCGCGCACACCCGGGACGTAACCCTTGATGTAGCCTGGATCGAGACTGCCTTTATCGAACGGCGGCGTGAACAGAATCACGAGACCATCGCCACGCCTGATCAGGTATTCCTCAACGGCCGCCATCGCTCTTCCCATGCGATACGGGTCGGACGCGCCGGAAATCACGGACCACGATTGCGCGATCGAGTCGATGCGACATTCTTCGTTCCGAGCGGAGCCTAACGGTGTTCCATCGTCGAAGTAAGCGCGTCGATACCAGTCACCGTCCCACGCTTTTTCTTCGAGCGCTTTGCGGAGGTTGTCGAGATGTTTGCGATAACGATTGAGGCGCACGCGTTGTTTGCGCGCTTCGACGTGAGGAGTGAACGCGGCGAGCGTGGTGTAGAGAAACCAGCCGAGCCAAACACTCTCGCCTTTTCCGTTCTGTCCGACGCGATTCATCCCGTCGTTCCAGTCGCCGCCACCCATCAACGGCAATCCATGCTTGCCGACGGGAAGACTGCGATCGAGCGCCCGCGCGCAGTGTTCAAAAACCGACCCCGATTCCTGCGACACTTCCGGTTGCATGTAGACCTCGTGCTGGTCAGGCTCCAATACCGGTTGTTCGAGGAAGGGAACTGTCTCGTCCAACACCGACGCATCGCCGGTGACATTGATATAGAACGCAGTCACGAACGGAAGCCACACGAGATCGTCCGAGATGCGCGTGCGAACGCCGCGTCCGCTCGGCGGATGCCACCAGTGCTGAACGTCCCCCTCTTTGAACTGGTGCGCACTCGCAAGCACGATCTGGCGGCGCGCGATCTCGGGATTGCTATAGACCAGCGCCATCACGTCCTGCAACTGGTCGCGAAAACCATACGCGCCGCCCGATTGATAGAACGCGGTGCGCGCCCAGACGCGACACGAGAGCGTTTGATACAACAACCAGCGATTGAGCATCGTGTCGAGCGCGAGATCCGGCGTGCGCACCTCCACGGTACTGAGAATCTCGTCCCAATGGCCCAAGACCTTCTCAAACGCCGCGTTGATGTTTCCCGGCTGGCGAAACTGTGTGACGAGCGCCTGCGCTGCTTCCTTCGATTCGGCTTCGCCGAGAAGAAATACGACTTCGCGATGCGTGTGTGGCGGCAGCTCGATACTCACCTGAAGCGCGGCGCACGGATCGAGTCCGGCCCCGTCTCTTCCCGATAGACCAACCCGCCTGAGTGCACCCGGCGATTCCAGCGAGCGGTTACGGCCGATGAACTCCTTGCGATCGCAAGTCGCACTCGACACTTCTTCACTCGTCGCGACAAAAGCGACACGTTCGGCAAACTCGTTGTTGAAAGGATTTCGCGCGAAGATCGTCGCGGCTTCTTCGTCGATCTCGGTGATGATGTAGGGCGCAGTCGACGGTCGAAAGACGCCAAGGACCAGCTCGTTGTAATGGATCACGGATAGCCGTCGTTTCCTCGGCGTGCGATTCCGCAAGCGCAGCAGGGAACATTTGACGGGCGCATCGAGTGGCGCGAACAACAGCAGTTCCTGTGAAATGCCGTGACTCGTGTGTTCGAACACGCTGTAACCCTGGCCGTGACGGATGATGTACGGCTCTTTCTCGCGGATCGGTAACGGCGTCGCCGACCACACTGTGCCGGAATCTTCGTCACGCAAGTAGATGACTTCACCCGGCGGATCGCTCACCGCGTCGTTGGACCACGGCGTCAGGCGGTTCTCACGACTGTTCACCGACCAGGTGTAACCGCTACCGGTTTCAGTCACCTGGAAGCCGAAGTCGACGGCATTGCCGATAACGTTGGACCAGGGCGCCGGCGTCCACTGTTCCGCACCGAGCGTCGTCACGTACTCGCGTCCGCCTTGATGAAATCCACCCAGGCCGTTGAAAAATGCGAGCTCCGGCGGTTGGACGTGCGACTCGGGATAGATCTGCGAAGGCGCGCGCGGAACAAGCAACGGCGGTAACGGCTCTTCGATGTGCGGGCGTTCGATCTGATCTTCGAAACTGCCGCGGTCCGCAACGATGACCACGCGTGCAACGGCGTGGAGCAGGATGCGGTCGTGCTCCGGCATTTGATCCGCGCGTCTCAGGTAAACACCACCGGGTTTGTCTTGCAGGTGCTGTAAACCGCTGGTGCGAATGATCGTTTCCAGTTCGCCGTGCAGCACCTGCATGTAGTCGGTCGGCGTATCGTTGAGAATCACGAGATCGACCGTTAGTCCTTTGTAGTGCAGGTATTCGTGGGCGCGGACAAGCTTCCGTACCGTCCGTAGATCATCGGCCTTGTCGCTACGCACGACCATGATCGGCAGGTCGCCGCTGATGCCGTAAGCCCACAGGCTCGATTGCGATTTCGTGTTCAGGGCGAGGACGTGCGGGCGCGGGCGCAGCGATGGCTCGGAGTAGATGATGCGCGCCGCGAGTCGTTGGAAAAGGTGTGCCTCTTCCGAGTCGATTCCCAGGTGCGTCATCTCGACTTGCGCCTTGGTCCAGGCGAGCCGGAGTTCGCGTTCGAAGATGTTCGGATCGTGATACTTGTCGGCGAGCGCCATCGCTTCTTCGCGCGAGCGCGCGACGGCGGTGCTGAACGAGCAGCGCACTGTCTGGTTTGGGGGAATCCGGACGCGCCGTCGCAAACTGAAAACGGGATCGAGCACGGCGCCCGTCGTGTTTGAAAGCGGACGATCTTCCATCACCGCGATCGGATTGCCGGGCGTACGGCCCCGTCCCAGGAAACGTCCGCGATCCGTTTCGTATTGAACAGTGCCAATCGTTTCACCTTCGACTACGACGACGTGAATTCCCCAGATTGGTTTGTCGTCGGACGATCGTTGCCGCCGTCGCGCGAGGATCGCGTTCTCGGCGTGGACGAACTCAGTTTCAATGAAGAGATTGCTGAACGCCTGGTGCGCGGAGTCGGCGTTCGGACTCGCGAGCACGACCTCCGCGTAGCTCGTGAGTTCGATCTCGCGTGTGCGGGTGGAATTGTTCGTGAGCGAGATGCGGCGCACTTCCGCGTTGTCTTCGGCTGAAACGACGATCTCCATGCGCGTCGAAATACCCGCGTCGGTGCGACGAAAATCTGCTTTGTCTTCGGAGAAGGCGATTTGATACGCGTTGGGCTTGCTGCGAACCGGCTGATGTCCGGCAGACCAGACTGCGCCGCTGCGCACGTCGCGCAGGTAGATGAAGGCGCCCCAGTTGTCGCGCGTCACGTCTTCGCGCCAGCGTGTGACGGCGTTGCCTTCGCATATTGAATAACCGGATCCGGCGGTCGTTACCATCACGCTGTAAGCGCCGTTCGACAGCAGTTGCGTGCGTGGCGTGTCGAGATTCGCCGTGTCGTAAACGCGCGTGATCATCCCGGGCATCGTTTGGACCACTCGTCCGGTCAGTACTTCTTCGGCACGCGGATGCGCAGCGGGGACGCCGACGGGGATGCGCTCCTGTAGCAACAGTTCCGTCGCCTGCACCGCTGGATCAGCATGGAAACGGCGCACGCCCGCCGCGTCCTGGAGCACGTTCACGAGCGCGACGAGACTCATGCCCTGGTGATGGGCCATGAACGCGCGAATCAAAACTGACTTCTGATCTTCCGGCAGTCGTTCCGGTGTGAAGTCGATCGATTCGTAGTACCCGTAAGCACCAAACGCGCCTTCCTTTTGCAAGCGGCGCAGGTTTTCCATCGCCGTGTTTGGATCGACGAGCGCCGCCAGCATGCTTGCGTACGGTGCGACCACGAGGTTTTCGATCAGTCCACGTTTCAAGCCAAGACCGGGAACTCCGAATGGTCCATACTGGTAATTCAGATGAAGATCGCGCACGTTGTAGGCCGCTTCCGAAATGCCCCACGGCACGCCACGCTCTTCGCCATACTCGATCTGCCGCCGCACGACCGTTCGATAAGTTTCGTCGAGCAGCGTGTTTGGGTAATTGCGCATGACGAGCAGCGGCATCAGGTATTCGAACATCGTGCCGGTCCACGAGATGAGCGCACGTCCCCCGTCCGTCTTCGTGAGCGCGCGGCCCATGCGGAACCAGTGTTGTTGCGGCACGTCGCCTTTTGCGACGCCGACGAAACTGGCGAGCCGGGCCTCTGACGCGAGCAGGTCGTAGTAAGAATCGTCGGGTCTGGACGTGGTGACGTTGTAACCAATCGTAAAGAGCTTCCGCTCGACGTCGAACAGGAACGAGAAGTCCATCTCGTCCGCGATCTGATCGCACCGGCGGGCGATGCGGGTCAGCCGCGAGAGCAGGTCGGCCGAAGCGTGGGCAGATTGTTCGAGTGCCGTCGTAAGGCGGGCTGCATTGACAGACAAAGTCGTGCTTTCGAGCGCCGCTAGTTGGACCAGCACGCGATCGCAGAGCTGGGGCACCTCGGCGAGGCTCGGCACGGACTCCAGAGCTTCGAGCAGCGACACCCAGTCTGCGTCGTTAGTCTCCGTTTCCGAAAGCAGCGTTGGCAGCAGCCGTCCCCACGAGGTCAGCACTTCAGCATCGCGGCGGTAAGCACTCACCTGGTGCTTCAACGCGCCGACCCACCAGCTCAATTCTTTGAAGCTGCCTTCACCGTGCTCGTGGGCAAGCGCCTTGACGATGTCTTCGATTTCAGACACGCGACGGATCAGCGAATCAAAGAACACGAACCACGAGTTGAGATCATCGTAGCTCTCCGCCTTGAGCAGTTTCCGGCAGGCTGCGATCTCGTCCTGCAAGTGGCGCACTGTGACCACTTCGGTTCGTTGACGGACGCTTTCGAGGGTCGTCGTTTCGAGCGCCATCGCCTCGACTGTGTCCGAGAGGCCTTCAATTACTCCTTTATCGAAAAGTTTGTGATCCGGAAACTCGACGCATGCCTGTTTCACCGCGATCAGATGTCCGGCGAGATTGCCGCTGTCGACAGTCGAGATGTATTGCGGCAAGAGCGGCGCGAGAGTTTTCGTGTCGTACCAGTTGAAGAAATGACCGTTGAGCCGTCCGAGCCTCGCCATTGTCGCGAATGTCAGTTCCTGGCGTTCGATGAATTCGAGTGAGCCGATGTAACCAAGATCGTGCGCGGCGGAGGTCGACAACAGGAGCAGACCCATGTTTGTCGGGGAAGTGCGATGCGCCGTGACTGGCGCGGGATCTTCCTGGAAGTTGTCCGGCGGCAGCCAATTATCGTCCGGACCGACGAACGTTTCGAAGAATCGCCACGTGCGCCTTGCGACAACCCGCGCGAACAGTACGTTATCGTCGCTGAGCACCTCGCGCTTCATCATTCGCGGTTTGCTGACCCAGTACGCGACGAGCGGCGACAGTAACCAGATTGCGCAAAGGACGCCGATCTCTAGTAATGCGGATGGCCGCAGGGCGAGAGTTAACCCCAGTGCCAGCAGTGTCAGCACTTCGGCCGCGAGCATGAATGAAAGAAACGCAGCGAAGTCGCCGCGCGTCTGTCCTTCAGTCTCAGCGGCGGAGACCCATTCGAGTAGTCGCTTGCGCGAGAAGAGTTTTCGATAAAGCGTGCGGACGATCGCGTCGCACATCAGGTACGCCTGGTGGGGCAGGAAGACAAACGAGAGCGCGATCTGCAACGTGTTGGTCCGGAAGTCGCCCCAGAGACTCCAGAAGTGACTGGTCCATGGAATTCCTCGCGGATGGATCAGCAGACCGGTTGTGACGTGCAGGTAAACGGGAAAAGCGATCGTCAGAAAGACAAACAGGAACCACAGCAACGGCGAGCCCGGAAAGATCGTGCACGACGCGACCAACCAGAGAAACAATGTGGGTGCGACGAGACTGCGTCGCAGGTTGTCGAGAATCTTCCACCGGCCGATCAGCGGCAGCACGTTGCGCATTTTGCGACGGTTGTCGTCCGGCACCCATCCAAGAATCCAGCGAGCGATCTGCCAGTCGCCGCGTGTCCAGCGATGAGAACGCTTGGCGTAAGCGACGTACGACGCCGGATAGTCGTCGAGCAGTTCGATGTCTGTGGTTAATGCGCAGCGTGCGAACAGACCTTCGAACAGGTCATGACTGAGTAAAGAATTTTCCGGGACGCGATGTTCGAGTGTGCGTTGAAATGCGTCGACGTCGTAGAGGCCTTTGCCGGTGAAATTTCCTTCGCCGAAGAAGTCCTGGTAGACGTCCGAAACGGCGGTCGTGTAGGGGTCGATGCCGGTGTATCCCGAAAAGATCTGAACAAAACGCGAACGCGAAGCGCTCGACAGCGAGATGCTGACGCGTGGCTGAAGAATTCCATAGCCGCGAGTGACGCGATTGTCGGCTTCGTCGAAGCGCGCTTTGTTGAGTGGATGAATCGCGGCGCCGACGAGTTTCCTCGCGACGTCGCGCGGGAGTTGCGTGTCGGAGTCAAGGGTTATGACGTAACGAACGGAGCCGAGCAGCGCGTCGTCGGCAGTGCTGACGACGAAGCTCGTGTCGTTCGCGCCGCGGAGCAGACGGTTGAACTCTTCGAGCTTGCCGCGTTTGCGTTCCCAGCCCATCCACTTTTCCTCGCCCGGATTCCAGCGTCGTTTGCGGTGAAACAGGTGAAAGCGCCCTTCGCCGTGGTTTCGATTCAACGCTTCAATCCCGCTTTGGGCGATCGCGAGCAGCGACGAGTCGTTCGCAGTTGTTTCCGAGTGTGCATCGGGAAAGTCGCCGAGCAGCGCGAAGTAGATGTTTTTGTCCTGGTTGGCAAGGAAGTGGACCTCGAGTCGTTCGACAAGCTCCTGCACCTGCGCCTCGTTCATGAAGATCGTCGGCACGACGACGAACGTACGCGCATCGTCCGGGATGCCGTCGGCGGTGTCCATGCGCGGCAGTAGCCGGGGCGGAAAGAAATGTGTGAGGTCCCAGTTGAGTACCGTCAACGCGAGATCGCTTGCGGGCACGAGCGCGAGCACAGCCGCAACGATCAGCATGGGCCAGCTCATTCCGTAACCGTGCATCGTGACGAGAATCAAGCTCATCACGAGCAACGTCATGAACGTGAGGACGCCGAGATACGAAGCGGTTGCGTGTCGCAACAGAAAGCGGCGCAGCCGTCCGATTGTTCGCGGTTGATACTTGAACTTCTTTTCGAGACTGCTGAGACCGGTGTCGATCAGGTAGTAGCCGACGTGTTTCTCGGCGTCATCTTTTCCCTGCGCTGCGAGATCGAGCGCGGCCTGGGCGACGTCCAGTTCGCTGGCGCGTGTGCGCTTGCTGATTCGTTCGATCACATGGCGGTAACGATCGCGCGCCGTAAACTCCATCCGTGAATAAACGCCCGCCGGATCTTTCCCCAGCAACGACTCGATCGGACTGACTTTTTCGAAGAAGTCGTTCCAGTCGAGCGTCGAGAGCAGACGCATGCTGGTGATGATGTTTCCAACTGTGACTTGCGCGCCTGCCTGGCGTTGGTGTTCGGTATGGATCAACTGCTCGATTGTGGACCCCTGGCCTTCCAGGCTCTTTTCGAGACGATCCATCACGGGCATTACCGCCGGATGCTGCTCGCGCAGGCGTTGTACGAGTTGGACCAGAAACGTTTGCGGCAGCTCCTGTGGTTTGCCAAGGCGCTCGCTGACAGCAGCGATCACGGCAGCAGGTTGACGAGAAGCGAGTTCGAGCAGCCGATCGGCCAGGACGTCCGCTTCCTCGCGTTCCAGGCGCGCGCGGTTGATCGAGAGTGCCAGTCGTCGCAGGTTCTCGACGAGGGCGAGTCGAAGAGTGATCGCGACAGCCCAAAGCTCGCCGATCGAGAGCGGGGCCTTTTGTTGGTACGCGATGATGAACCGGCGCAGCGTGTTTGTGTCGAGACGCGAGTCGGTGTGGGCGATCAGCGCCAGCGCGACGGCGTAGATGCGCGGATAGCCGGCGAGTTCGCCTGACGCGAGTTTTGGCAGTTCGTGGTAGTAACTCTTCGGCAAGTCCTGACGAATTTCGCGCAGTTGTTCTTCGACGATGTGATAGTTGTCGACGAGCCATTCGGCTGCGGGTGAGATCGGGCGGCCGTTGCGAATCGCTTCGACGAGCGCTTTGTAAGCAGCTTCGAAGAGTCGACCGTTTTCTTCGAGACGCGGTAGTAGTTGTGCGCGGCCCTTTTTGGTGACGGTCCTGTGTTCGGCGGCGAGAGTTTGTGCGTACTGTTCGAGACGCTCGACGCTGAAGAACTCCGCCTGAAAGGGCTTCTCGCTATCGGTGCCCTTCGGTTTGGTGAAAACTGAAACGATCGAATCGACTAAGGCAGACATTTGGCAGCAGGCTGTTCAATTTCGGGGGGACGCGTTTCGCAGGGGGAAGAGTGAGAATACCATTTTGTGCTTAGCACTTGGTAATTGGACCTTTTATTTTTATCAACAAAGCACAAACTACAACATGTATACTTTCGCGCGATGCGTGTTTTGGGAATTGATCCCGGCAGTCAGTCGATGGGTTGGGGCGTTGTCGAAGGCAACGGCCGTCGTTACTCGCTGGTTGGGTTTGGGGCAGTACGTGCGCCATCGACGTTGAAGTTTCCCGCGCGGTTGTTGCGCATGTGCACCGGGCTTGAAGAAGTGATCGCGGACTATCGACCGGACGCGTGTGTGCTTGAAGATGCGTTTCTGGCGACGAACGTGAAGGTCAGTATGAAACTCGGGCAGGTGCGTGGCGTGGTCCTGTTGGTCGCTGAGCGAGCCGGGTTGGAGATTTCAGAGTACTCGCCGCGGTTGATCAAACAGACGATTGTCGGGTATGGGAATGCTGAGAAGCACCAGGTGCAGGAGATGGTCCGGTTGTTACTGAAACTCCGGACCGTGCCGTCGCCGCATGATGCGGCGGATGCGTTGGCGGCGGCGATCTGTCATTTCCATCACGCGCAGTTTAACGAACGGATTGTTGCTGCGATCGCGCAGTAGCAATCAATTAATCTTTACCTCACGGAGAAAATTATGGTTCCTCACAAACTCACTCTACTTCTTTGTCTACTCGTCCTTCTCTTTGTTGCCAACGACGTTTTTGCACAAAAACAAAAACCGCCGACTGGCGGACGTATTGCGGTAGTCGTCGATGAACGTCTCGCAGCGTTACGCTCGAGTCCGCAACTGACGGGTAAACTCGTCCGTCGTCTGAGTCGCGGCCGGCTCGTCGCGATTCGGTCTGCGAAAACGAATCGCGACGGCATCACCTTTTTATTCGTAAACGTCACCACTCGCACCCGGGGCTGGCTTCAACTCGAATCTGTGGTCTCGCCATCTAGCCCCGGCGACGACCGTCGTCTATTAACTCTAATCCAGTCCTCCGACGGTTTCGATCGCATAGTGCGCGCGCGAATCTTCCTCGATCACTTCCGCCGCTCACCCCTCCGCCCTCGTGTCCTCTTATTACTAGGCGACACAGCCGAAACCCTCTCGGCGAAACTAACCATCGCGGCCGCCCGGAAACTTAAACATCCGCTCGATGCCCCCGAATTTTCTTACTTCTTAAATTACAGTGGCCTCGATCGCTACAACCGCCAGGGCATTCACTTCACCTTCAACCCCACCACGAAACGCCTCCACTACGACGGCGCCGCCTACCGCCTCCTCCGCCGCCACCACCCAACATCCCGCGAGGCAGCCGAAGCGCGCGATCGCCTCCTAAAGCTATCTCCCTGAAGCAAAATTGCTACTCACAACAGCCTATGCTTTAATGCGCGCATGAGTTTAAGACGAGTACCTCTCAAAGGAGTAAGCTACATGGGCCTCACGTATGTACCAGTTACAATAAGTAACTTCATCACTCACGATTCTTTTACAGCAGATTTCCTCATCGACACCGGCGCCACGGAGTCGATGGTGCCGGCATCCGAACTCAAACGAATTGGCGTCGAGCCACTGGGCAAGAGGATCTATCAACTCGCAAACGGTCGGTCGCAAGAATTCGAGATTGGTGAAGCGCGAATCTCGTTCTGGGACGACTCCTTCTTGACCAGGGTAATCTTTGGCCCCGACGGGTCCGAGCCAATCCTTGGTGTAATCGAGCTGGAGAGGGCTGGCTTCATGGTCGACCCGAAAAACCAAACGCTCACGAGGATGCAGGTGTTTCCGTTGAAGGCGATTGCCGAATTGACAAGCAGATAAAACCTTCACAACCCAGAGTCATTATCTATATTCTTGGCCGTTTGCTGCCCGTTCGGCTCCCGAAATGCGGAATTTCGCCGCCCATGGTGTTAATAATCCCTGAAACTCCCCGTCTATCAGGGTGGAGACGAAGGAGAAACACCTTGCAGGCAGCACTTAAAACCTTGCGATTAGTGAATAACGACGCCCTCGTCGGCAATCGAGAACCAGCCGGCGTGCATCGAGAACAGGTCAATACAGCACCAGTGACCGAACTGGAAACCCTCTTCCAAGCGCATCACGGACGCGTTTTTCGCACTGCCCACCGCATCACGGGCAGTACCGCCGATGCCGAAGACGTCCTGCAAACCGTCTTTCTGCGCCTGATTAAAGGCCAGGAAGACTACGACCTGTCCCGCAACCCGGAAGCTTATCTGTCCCGAGCCGCCATCAACGCCTCGCTCGACCTGCTCCGCAGTCGCACCCGTTCAAAGGTCGTGGCGCTCGACGACGTCAACGCCGACGCACTCGCCAGCGGCTTCCGCAACCCCGAGATCGAGCATGCCGATCAGGAGCTGCAAAACCTCGTTAGGGAGGCCGTATCACGACTCGGCAAGACAGCCGGCGAAATGTTTGTCCTCCGTTATTACGAAGGTTTTGACAACAAAGAAATTGCGGTATTGCTGAACACCTCGCCACTGGTGGTAGGCGTCGTCCTCCATCGCGCTCGCACAAAACTGAGAAAAGAGATTGGGCACTATCTGGAGAAGCATCATGAAAACGAATCGTGAAGACAAGATTCTCGACCAAGTCACCGCTGAAATCCGCAACGAAAAGGTGGACGAGGCGACGATGTCAGCGGCGGCAGACCGCGTTTGGGCGCGTGTTTCCGCTGCGGCAGGCGAGACTGAGTTCAGTTTACCCGCAGTGGAACACATCGAAGGCTGCGCTGACTTTCAGTCGCTGATACCTGCTTACCTCGCGGGCAAGCTTTCCGAAGCACGCTCGCTGTTGCTCGTCGACCACACGCACGAATGTATCCCGTGCCGCAGAGCGATGAACGAAGCGCGACGTCCGGCAATCCGACCGGCAGCGGCGAAGCCGAGTCGTTTCACCATGCAGCCGGTCATGCGCTGGGCCATCGCCGCCGCGCTCGTGATCGGTATCGGACTGCTCGCTATTCCGTTTGCCCAGCGGTTCTGGCCGTTCGGCGAATTCGACGCGACGGTCCAGGCTGCTGAAGGAAAGGTTTATCAAATTGCAGATACGCAAACGGCCGCAGTCACTACCGGCGCGAAACTCCAGAAAGGCGAGATTGTGCGCACGGCGAAAGACTCGCACGCTGTGGTTCGCCTCGGCGACGGCACGTTGATCGAAATGCGCGATCGCTCCGAGTTGTACCTGACGAAGAGTGGCAGTGACACAACGATTCACTTGAATCGCGGCAACATCGTCGTCGAAGCTGCAAAGCAGAAAGACGGCAAACTCTTTGTCGAAAGCGGTGATTCACTGGTGTCAGTCACGGGAACTGTGTTTTCAGTGAACAACGGCACGAAGGGCTCGCGCGTTTCGGTTATCGAAGGCGAAGTAAACCTGAACCACGCCGGCAAAGATCGCGTGCTGCGTCCAGGCGAACAGGCAACGACCAATCCGTCAATCTCGTTGATTCCGGTGAAAGATGAAGTCGCGTGGAGCCGCAACGCCGGTCGCTACGGAGAAGTGCTTTCGTCACTGGCTTCGATCAACGCCGATTTGCGGAACGTCGAACAACCCAACGAGCGCAACTCGACGCATCTGCTCGATCTGATGCCCGAGAGCACGGTTGTTTACGCGGCGCTGCCGAATCTCTCCACCACGCTCGCCGAATCGCATCGCATCATTCAGGAACGGATGAGCCACAACGAAGCGCTTCGCCAGTGGTGGGAGAAAGAGCAAGCCGGTCGCGGTCAGAACATGGACCAGGTCGTGGAAACGATTCGTCAGTTTGGTTCCTATCTGGGCGACGAGATTGCAGTCTCGGTGTCGATGGATACGAAGAACGAACCCAGCGAACCGCTGGTGCTGGCTGAGTTGAAGAACTCGACTGGCTTACGCGAGTTTATCGCAACGCAGGTCACGAAGCTTTCCGGCGATCAGAAAGCCACGGACAAGCTGGTGTTCGTCGACGATCCGAAGGCGGCCGTAGCCGAAGGAAGCGACGAGCGACTTTACCTGTGGATCCAGAACGACTTGTTTGCCGCCAGTCCGAAGTTGCAACAACTTCAAGACGTTCAAGCAGTGATTGCAGGTGGCGGCCACAGCAGTTTTACGGCGACTCCGTTCCGCAATCGCATCGCGCAGGTTTATCAGGACGGCGCCGGTCTTGTCGTCGCGGCGAACCTCGAGAAGGTCGTTGCCGACACCAAGGCCGAA